>NZ_CAMHUS010000004.1:0-143235 GCF_946188375.1 Streptococcus mitis | reverse complement strand
CGAACACAGAAGTTAAGCCCTAGAACGCCGGAAGTAGTTGGGGGTTGCCCCCTGTGAGATATGGAAGTCGCTTAGCTTTAATCCGCCATAGCTCAGTTGGTAGTAGCGCATGACTGTTAATCATGATGTCGTAGGTTCGAGTCCTACTGGCGGAGTAGTTAAGAAAAAAGAGGTTTAGGCCTCTTTTTTTGTAATTAATAATCTATTTAGTGTTATTTGGTGTTAGATATTTTTGCTGAGTAAAGTTTCAGAGCCCTCCGTTTTCGATCAAGGAGATCTTTTTAGTACTTTAATTGAGGGTAGCGAAGAGGCTAAACGTTGCGGACTGTAAATATGATCCTTCGAGGGGTTCGCATCCTTCCGCTTCCATTATCTTAGTTTTTGAAATTTAGGTAGTATATTTGTTCCTATTCTGTCAACTTTTCCTATTTGTTATCTTTTTGAGGTTGGTATTTGAGCAATTCAGGAATTGATAATATCTGTTTATAATTTTTTGTTAGAATAAGGTCATAAAAAGAAAAGGAGTATATATTTATGCTACAAAGTATTTATGATCAGATGACAGATTTCTATAACAGTATCGAAGAAGAGTATGCTACTTTCTTTGGTGATAGTTGGGAATGGGAACATTTTCATTTTAAATTTTTGATTTATTATTTAGTTCGATATGGCATTGGGTGTCGTAGGGATTTTATCGTTTACCATTATCGTGTTGCTTATCGTTTGTATCTTGAAAAGATGATAATGAATCGAGGTTTTATTTCTTGTTGAGGCAGCACGAGTGAATTCCCGAACTAATTTACTCATTTACGGAACAATTATGATAAATAGCTGTTAATTTTTCTAAAATATTTTTTAATAGTTGGAAATAGCAAATCTTTCTATTGTTTCTTCTTGATAAAAAGGCGATTTTTTCTTATAATAAATTGTAAGATATAATTGCGGGTGAGATTCCTGCCATGTATGTGAGAAAGGAAGAGCCTGAGGGCTCAGACAAGATTATGACTTCAGTTGTTGTTGTAGGTACCCAATGGGGTGATGAAGGTAAAGGGAAGATTACAGACTTCCTTTCAGCGAATGCAGAAGTGATTGCACGTTACCAAGGTGGTGATAATGCTGGTCACACGATTGTGATTGATGGTAAGAAGTTTAAGTTGCACTTGATTCCATCTGGGATTTTCTTCCCTGAAAAAATCTCTGTTATCGGGAACGGTATGGTTGTAAATCCTAAATCTCTTGTGAAAGAGTTGAGCTATCTTCATGAGGAGGGTGTGACAACTGATAATTTGCGTATTTCTGATCGTGCGCATGTTATTTTGCCATACCATATCGAGTTGGATCGCTTGCAAGAAGAGGCTAAGGGTGACAATAAGATTGGTACTACAATTAAGGGAATTGGTCCAGCTTATATGGACAAGGCTGCTCGTGTGGGAATTCGTATCGCAGATCTTTTGGATAAAGACATTTTCCGTGAGCGTTTAGAACGTAACCTTGCTGAAAAGAATCGTCTCTTTGAAAAATTGTATGATAGTAAAGCGATTGCTTTCGATGATATTTTTGAAGAATATTACGAATATGGTCAACAAATCAAGAAATATGTGACCGATACATCTGTCATTTTGAATGATGCACTTGATAACGGTAAACGTGTGCTTTTTGAAGGTGCACAAGGTGTTATGCTAGATATTGACCAAGGGACCTATCCATTTGTTACGTCATCAAACCCTGTGGCTGGTGGTGTTACGATTGGTTCAGGTGTTGGTCCAAGTAAGATTGACAAGGTTGTAGGTGTATGTAAGGCTTATACGAGTCGTGTAGGAGACGGTCCATTCCCAACTGAGTTGTTTGATGAAGTGGGAGAACGTATCCGTGAAGTGGGTCATGAATATGGTACAACAACTGGTCGTCCACGTCGTGTGGGTTGGTTTGACTCAGTTGTGATGCGTCATAGCCGCCGTGTTTCTGGTATTACGAACCTTTCATTGAACTCTATCGATGTTTTGAGTGGTTTGGATACTGTGAAAATCTGTGTGGCTTATGATCTTGATGGTCAACGTATTGACTACTATCCAGCTAGTCTTGAGCAATTGAAACGTTGCAAGCCTATCTATGAAGAGTTGCCAGGTTGGTCAGAAGATATTACCGGAGTTCGTAATTTGGAAGATCTTCCTGAGAATGCGCGTAACTACGTTCGTCGTGTGAGTGAATTGGTTGGCGTTCGTATTTCTACTTTCTCAGTAGGTCCTGGTCGTGAACAAACAAATATTTTAGAAAGTGTTTGGTCCTAAGAGATTTTTAAGATTTGTTTAAGATAGGTCGGGTATACTATAGACAGTTACAAGAAGACCTCCTAACTTGTTGTAACAAATATCCTAAACTTTTCTTTTTCATAATAATCTCCCTATAAAGTCACCGCATTCGGTGGCTTTTTTTGTCTTGGGATTCATGATATAATAATAAAATCGATAAGTAGTAAAAGGGAAATTGATGAATTATACAGTTGAAGAAAAAGAAGTCTTTATGAGGGAAGCTTTGAGAGAAGCTGAGATTGCTCTTGAACACGATGAAATTCCAATTGGTTGTGTGATTGTCAAAGATAGGGAAATCATTGGTCGTGGGCATAATGCACGTGAGGAATTGCAGCGAGCGGTTATGCATGCGGAGATTATGGCTATAGAGAATGCGAACTTGAGTGAGGAGAGTTGGCGCTTGCTGGATTGCACGCTTTTTGTGACCATTGAGCCTTGTGTCATGTGTAGTGGGGCGATTGGGCTTGCCCGTATTCCAAACGTGGTCTATGGGGCTAAAAACCAGAAATTTGGCGCTGCTGGGAGTTTGTACGATATTTTGACAGATGAGCGTCTCAACCATCGTGTAGAGGTTGAAACGGGAATTTTGGAAGATGAATGCGCAGCTATTATGCAGGACTTTTTTAGAAATAGACGGAAAAAATAATTTTTCTTTTAAAATGAATAGGAATGTGATATAATAAATAGTGGAGCAACAGTTCTGCGTGAAGCGGGTCAGGGGAGGAATCCAGCAGCCCTAAGCGATTTGAATTGTGTGCTCTTTTTTTCGTGCTTTTTCCGAATAAATAAGATAGAATAATCTAGAATAAATGATAATAGAAAAGAGAAAATTATGAAAATTCGTGGTTTTGAATTGGTTTCGAGTTTTACAGATGAAAATTTATTACCCAAGCGTGAGACAGCGCATGCGGCTGGTTACGACTTAAAGGTTGCTGTGCGCACAGTTATTGCTCCAGGAGAGATTGTCTTGGTTCCGACAGGGGTTAAGGCTTATATGCAGCCGACTGAGGTTCTATATCTCTATGATCGCTCTTCAAATCCTCGTAAGAAGGGCTTGGTCTTGATTAACTCGGTTGGGGTCATTGATGGGGATTATTATGGAAATCCTGGGAATGAAGGGCATATTTTTGCTCAGATGAAGAATATTACAGATCAAGAGGTTGTTCTTGAAGTTGGGGAACGTGTGGTTCAGGCTGTCTTTGCTCCTTTCTTAATTGCAGATGGAGATGCGGCTGATGGCGTTCGAACAGGTGGATTTGGATCGACTGGGCACTAGGATGAAAATTATCTTTGTACGTCATGGAAAGCCAGATTACCGTGAGTTAGAGAAGCGTTCTTATACGGGATTTGGGATAGATTTGGCACCCTTGTCTGATAAGGGGCGGCAGCAAGCCCAGAAATTGAGTAACAATTCTTTACTCCCTTCAGCTGAAATAATCATATCTTCGGCAGTCACAAGAGCTTTAGAAACGGCTTCTTATGTGGTTTGTGCTACAGGACTTCCTTTGAAAGTGGAGCCTTTATTACATGAATGGCAGGTCTATGAAAGTGGCACAGATAATTTTGAAAAAGCTCGTACTATGTTTCTAGAAAATAAGGGGGAGTTACTTCCTAATAGTCCTATTCAATATGAGACAGCTACGGAAATGAAGTCTCGTTTTCTAGAATGTATGTCTAAGTATCGAGAACATCAGACTGTGGTAGTTGTTGCTCATCGAATGCTCATGCGCCAGTTTGTGCCAAATGAGAAAATTGATTTTTGCCAAGTGATTGAGTGTGAGTTAGAGATATAGAAAGAGGTTTATCATCGCAAAGAAAAAAGCGACATTTGTATGTCAAAATTGTGGGTATAATTCCCCTAAATATCTGGGGCGTTGCCCTAACTGTGGGTCTTGGTCTTCTTTTGTAGAAGAGGTTGAGGTTGCTGAGGTCAAGAATGCGCGTGTGTCCTTGACAGGTGAAAAAACCAAGCCTATGAAACTGGCTGAGGTGACTTCCATCAATGTTAATCGAACCAAGACGGAGATGGAGGAATTTAACCGTGTACTTGGAGGCGGAGTGGTACCGGGAAGTCTCGTTCTTATCGGCGGGGATCCTGGGATTGGGAAATCAACCCTTCTCTTACAAGTATCAACCCAGCTGTCTCAAGTGGGGACTGTTCTATACGTCAGTGGAGAGGAATCTGCCCAGCAAATCAAGCTGCGAGCAGAGCGCTTGGGAGATATCGATAGTGAGTTTTATCTCTATGCCGAGACCAATATGCAGAGTGTTCGAGCTGAGGTTGAGAGAATCCAGCCAGATTTCCTTATTATTGACTCTATCCAGACCATTATGTCTCCTGAGATTTCAGGGGTGCAGGGGTCTGTTTCTCAGGTGCGTGAGGTGACGGCTGAACTCATGCAGCTGGCTAAGACAAATAATATTGCTATCTTTATCGTAGGTCATGTGACCAAGGAAGGTACCTTGGCTGGTCCACGTATGTTGGAGCATATGGTGGATACGGTGCTTTACTTTGAAGGGGAGCGCCACCATACCTTTCGTATTTTGAGAGCGGTCAAAAACCGGTTTGGCTCCACCAATGAGATTGGGATTTTTGAGATGCAGTCGGGGGGATTGGTTGAGGTGCTCAATCCGAGTCAAGTTTTCCTAGAGGAGCGTTTGGATGGGGCTACTGGCTCGTCAATCGTTGTGACCATGGAAGGGACGCGTCCGATTTTGGCGGAGGTTCAGGCTTTGGTGACACCGACCATGTTTGGAAATGCCAAACGTACAACGACAGGGCTTGATTTTAATCGTGCGAGTCTGATTATGGCTGTTTTGGAAAAGCGGGCAGGACTTCTCTTGCAAAATCAAGATGCCTATCTCAAATCTGCTGGTGGTGTCAAATTGGATGAACCTGCCATTGACTTGGCTGTTGCAGTTGCCATTGCTTCGAGCTACAAAGACAAGCCAACCAATCCTCAGGAATGTTTTGTAGGAGAGTTAGGCTTGACTGGAGAGATTCGCCGCGTGAATCGTATCGAGCAACGTATCAATGAAGCTGCTAAACTGGGCTTTACTAAGATTTATGTACCGAAAAATTCCTTGACAGGAATCACTCCGCCTAAGGAAATTCAGGTCATTGGAGTGACAACGATTCAGGAGGTTTTGAAAAAGGTCTTTGCATAATCCGTGACAAATCCTCTTAAAAATGATAAGATAGGAGAAATATTTGACTATCAAATTTTCAAGGAGGGAATCGTGTCGTATTTTGAACAGTTTATGCAAGCCAATCAGGCTTATGTTGCCCTACATGGGCAGTTAAATCTGCCACTTAAACCCAAAACAAGAGTAGCTATTGTGACCTGCATGGATTCACGTTTGCACGTTGCGCAAGCTTTAGGTTTGGCACTTGGGGATGCTCATATCTTGCGGAATGCAGGTGGTCGAGTGACTGAGGACATGATTCGTTCGCTAGTTATTTCCCAGCAACAAATGGGGACAAGAGAGATTGTGGTGCTGCACCATACAGACTGTGGTGCCCAGACCTTTGAAAATGGTCCTTTTCAGGAGTATCTGAAAGAGGAATTAGGTGTCGATGTGTCAGACCAGGATTTTTTGCCTTTCCAAGATATAGAGGAGAGTGTGCGTGAGGATATGAAACTCCTTATCGAGTCTCCTCTAATACCAGACGATGTCATTATCTCTGGTGCCATTTATGATGTAGATACAGGAAGTATGACAGTTGTGGAATTGTAAAAAATTCATTTAGAAAGAAAGTGTATGAAGAAAAACAGTATTTTATTTATTTTTATTTTATTGCTATGTATTGGTTTACAGTATGAAACCATCTACTATACGGATGGTTCGATGTCAGGTGCGGAATATGGACTCATGGGAGTTTCTATCTTTCTAGCTCTCTTTTACATGATTCCGGCTCTTTATTTCCTTTTCCGTATTGGGAAAAAATGGGAATTGCCAAAGAACGCCTTGATTTTGTCTTTATTGGGTGGGATGTTCCTTTCAGGCTGGTTGTCTAGCTTTGCGAATACTTATATCCATGATTTACTGGGCGTTCTTTTCCCAGATAGTGCCTTTTTAAATGCCTTTGAAAGTGCTATTGTGGCTCCTTTGGTAGAAGAACCCTTGAAATTATTGCCACTTGTTTTTGTTTTAGCTTTGGTTCCTGTGCGAAAATTAAAATCTTTGTTTTTACTTGGAATTGCTTCTGGTTTGGGATTTCAAATGATTGAGGATATTGGCTATATTCGTACGGATTTGCCAGAGGGCTTTGACTTTACTATTTCGAGAATTTTAGAGCGTATCATCTCAGGAATTGCCTCTCACTGGACTTTTTCAGGTTTGGCTGTAGTAGGTGTTTACTTGCTTTACAGAGCCTATAAAGGACAAAAGGTTGGCAAGAAACAGGGGCTTATTTTCCTAGGTTTAGCCTTGGGAACTCATTTCTTGTTTAACTCTCCTTTTGTTGAATTGGAGACAGAGTTGCCTTTAGCGATTCCAGTGGTTACGGCTATTACTCTCTATGGTTTTTATCAGGCTTATCGTTTTGTTGAGAAGCACAATGAGTTGATGAACTAGAATATTTTTTAAAAGAATGATGCAAGGGTACAAATATGCTGCCCTTCTTTTATTTTTGATTGAAAAATAGTGCAAAAAGCGCTACAATGGTAAATGGAAAAATCTTGTGAAAAGCACAAGCGATACATATATACCGGAGGAAATCATGTCTTTTTCTGATTTAAAGCTGTTTGCCCTTTCTTCTAATCAAGAATTGGCAAAACGTGTAGCGCAGGAGATTGGGATAGAGTTGGGGAAATCAAGTGTTCGCCAATTTTCAGATGGAGAGATTCAGGTCAACATCGAAGAATCAATCCGTGGGAAACACGTCTTTATCCTACAATCAACTAGCTCGCCTGTAAATGACAATCTGCTTGAAATTTTGATTATGGTGGATGCTTTGAAGCGTGCTAGTGCAGAATCTGTCAATGTTGTCATGCCTTACTATGGGTATGCACGTCAGGATAGAAAGGCGAGAGCGCGTGAGCCAATCACTTCAAAACTTGTCGCAAATATGCTTGAAGTAGCTGGAGTGGATCGTTTATTGACCATCGACTTGCATGCTGCGCAGATTCAAGGGTTCTTTGATATTCCTGTGGATCATTTGATGGGAGCTCCTCTGATTGCGGATTATTTTGAGCGTCGTGGCATGGTTGGTTCTGACTATGTGGTTGTCAGCCCAGACCATGGAGGGGTGACTCGTGCTCGTAAGTTGGCAGAATTTTTGAAAACATCTATCGCCATCATTGACAAACGTCGTAGCGTTGATAAGATGAATACCAGTGAAGTCATGAACATCATCGGTAAGGTCGAAGGCAAGACTTGTATCTTGATTGATGATATGATTGATACTGCTGGAACGATTTGTCACGCGGCAGATGCCCTTGCGGAAGCTGGTGCTGTTGAGGTCTATGCAAGCTGTACGCACCCAGTTCTTTCTGGTCCTGCTATGGACAATATCCAAAATTCAGCTATTAAGAAATTGGTTGTTTTGGATACCATCTATCTGCCAGAAGAGCGTTTGATTGATAAGATTGAGCAGATTTCAATAGCTCATCTCCTAGGAGATGCTATTGTACGTATCCATGAAAAACGCCCACTTTCTCCACTTTTCAGTATTGAGAAAAAGATTTAATGATCAAGCCTGAGATGATTCTCAGGTTTTTTCATCTCTTTTCCGAATAAATAGATAGTAGCAGTGAATCTAGTAAACCTAGATTTTAAAATGTGCTATAATGAAAGGAGAGGAAATATGATTCTCAGACATCCGGACATTAGCCCGACCAATGACTTGGTTGCTAAGAAAATCTTTAGCAATCCAGAAATTACTTGTCAATTTATTCGCGATATGCTGGACTTACCTGCAAAAAATGTGACGATTTTGGAGGGAAGCAATATTCACGTCTTGCCTTCCCTGCCGTACTCGGCGCAGGATTTCTATACTAGTATAGACGTCTTGGCAGAGTTGGACAATGGCACTCAAGTAATCATTGAAATTCAGGTGCATCATCAGAATTTTTTCATTAATCGTTTGTGGGCTTACCTGTGCAGTCAGGTTAATCAAAATCTCGAAAAAATTCGTCAACGTGAAGGTGACACCCACCAGAGTTATAAACACATCGCACCGGTATATGCTATCGCTATTGTGGACAGTAATTACTTCTCAGATGATTTAGCTTTTCATAGCTTTAGTATGCGTGAGGATACGACAGGTGAAGTCTTAACCATCACAACTAATGGACAAGAAAACCATCTGGTTAAGATGGCTTTCTTGGAATTAAAAAAATATAGAGAAACCAGCAAAGACGAGGTTCGCAAACCGTGGTTGGAGTTTTTCGGGAACAAACCCTTTACCCAACAACCCGAGCGAGCCATTAGCCAGGCAGACCAACTGCTAGACTACAAGAGCTGGTCCGAGGAGGACAGGAAAATGTTTAGTGAACAACGCAGACGTGAAGAACAAGCCTTACTCGCTCATGACTATGCCTTGGAAACTGCTAGGGCAGAAGGGATTGAACAGGGTTTAGAGCGTGGTCTTGAACGTGGTAGAGCTGAGGGGATTGAAAAGGGGCGAGAAGAAGGTCTTGAACAGGGACTGGAGCGCGGAAAACTCTTTGCCTTCTTAGATATGGTTCGCCAAGATCTTCTGACTTCCGAGGTTGCCAGCCAGCAGTTAGGCATGACCGTTGCTGAGTTTGAGGCCTTGCTATGAGGTCACATTTTAAATAGTAGAAAGTTGGTGTAATGGCAAGTTCTTATCAAAAAACTTGTCATTTTTACTTGACATTTGGAAGGGGTTATAGGATAATACTACAGAAGTGAGTTCTATCCAACTGTCTATATTACTTAGATATGAATGATTTGACTCAAGGATGGTAAATTTGTGAGATTTTCACTTAAAAATAGAATATTTGAAGCGTATTCAATCTCACAAAGAGATTTTTTCATCTTTTTTGTTGAAAAATTGTAAAAACTTTAAAAACTTAAAGAAAACCCTTGACAAATCCTGCAAATATTTATATACTGTATGGTAGTAAGATAGTCTTACGAAAAATATTATAAGAAAAACAAAGGAGATAAAACGATGAAAAAAGTTTTATTGACAAGCGCAGTCGCTCTTGCAGCATTTGGTGCTGTACAATCTGTTTCAGCTACTTCAGCAGATTCATTTGGTGGTTACAACCCAGATGGAAGTCCTAAAGTTAATGTAACTGGACAAAAAGATAATCCAAACAACCGTTTTGGTTACGGATTTGCTATCGGATCTAAATATATCCGTTACGACCGCGATAAAGCACATGGATTTGACCGTCATGTTCGTGTAACTGTTGTTGATGGTGGTGGACGTCCAGTTCCAAACGTAGAAGTTGACTTCTTCTTGAAACCTGCTTCAGGTGAGAAAAAACCGGAATACTTCACTGCTAAAACTGACCAATCAGGTGACGCAGAACTTCCAACAGTTTTCAAAGCTGGTGAAGTGATTCAGTATCGTGTTGCTAAAACAGCTACTGACTTTAAAGAAGCGGTAGAACTTGTTGGTGAATTTACTGTTGAAGCTGGTAACGAATATGCTGGTTCATTGTACACAAACGGTCGTATTGTATTGCCATACAAACTTGATGATCGTGCAGCACAAATTGGTAACGCAACTACAGCTGCTCAATATGGCTGGGCTGAGACAAAAGAAGGATGGAAATACTTCGAAAATGCTGCAGCTGTTAAAGGTTGGAAACAAGTTGACGGTAAATGGTACTTCTTTAACGCTGAAGGCGTAATGCAAAAATGGTGGGTTAAAGATGGCAACACTTGGTACTACCTAAACGGTTCAGGTCAAATGCAAACTGGTTGGTTGCAAGACGGTGGCAAATGGTACTACCTTGAAAACTCAGGTGCTATGAAAGCTAACCAATGGTTTGAAGTTGCTGGTAAATGGTACCATGTTGATGCTTCAGGTGCTCTTTCAGTAAACACAACTGTTGACGGTTACAATGTAAACGCAAACGGTGAATGGGTATAATCTTAATAAGTAAAATATAAAACAGGGAGATTTTTCCCTGTTTTTTCTTGCATTAATGTTGTATAAGTATTATAATGGATAAAAATAATAGGAGGTTTCCAATGAAATCAAAAATGTTGAAAGTTTTATTAGGTGTGACCTTGGCAGGTGCTACTCTTGTTAGTGCAAGAACCACTGAAGTAAAAGCTTCGGAAACAGGTATTTATAAGACAGTTGTCTGGGTTACAAAACAGGAAGATGGTAAAGAGAAGATTTTAAAAGATGCTCAAACTTATGATTCATCAAAACCTGAGACATCATCTCCTGGAAGTATTTCAGGTTATAAATGGGATGGGTCTAAAATTGAAGGAACTGTTCTAAAACATTACTTTAAGCCAACAGTGACGATTTCGGGTGATAAAGTTGATGGAATTTCTGTAAAGCCTGATATTGTAAAACCATTTAAAGATACAGTTAAGGGTACTTCTTGGTTGGTCATGGAATCAGATGGTACTAGTAGAGAATTAAAAGCATTTCTTCCTGCTACTGCTGTAAAAAAGGCTGAAGAAGTTGAACACGGATCTTTTAAAGGCTATCGTTTTGTAGAAACAAAGATTGATCAAGATGTTCGAAAACATTGGTTTGTAAAAGACGATAGCGTTACTGATGTTGTGAAAGTGGAAGAGAAACGTACAGGTTGGCAACACATCTCTGATAAGTGGTATTTCTTTGATCAAGATGGTATGAAGAAAACTGGCTGGGTCAATGATGGCAGCTGGTATTACCTATCAGAAGATGGTAGTATGCAAACTGGCTGGAAATTGGTCTCTGGTAAATGGTATTATCTCAATAGTGCTGGTTCTATGCAGACTGGTTGGTTGAACCAAGGTGGTAAGTGGTACTACCTCTACTCTGATGGCGCTATGGCTACAGGATGGGCAAAAGTAGATGGTAAATGGTACTATCTAAATAGCTCTGGAGCAATGGTGACTGGTTGGTTTCAGACAGGTGGTAAGTGGTATTATGCCTATAACTCAGGAGCTCTTGCGGTAAATACAACCATTAATGGCTATACTGTAAATGCTAATGGTGAGTGGGTGTGACATTATACACGGAATAAGTGATAAAGAGGTAAAAAAGATGAAAGTAAAACATATTTTAGCGGTAGGTGCTGCAGGGGTAACATTACTTGGAGCTAGTACTTTATTAGCTTCAATTTCAGATGAACTAACAGTTTACGCTAGTCAAAATACGACAGAAAATCCTAATCCAGAAAACTTTCGTAGTACACAATGGAGATATAGAGATAAATCTAATCTCCCATTAACCTTCAAATATGCTGAAAAATATTCAGGTGAACCAGGAGAATTTCCAGAATTTACTTATGTAAAAAGTTATTCAGATGGAGGTATTTGGGTTCATGAATTTGCATTAAAGGCAGGTGCAACTCCTCCAGCTTCAAACGATAACACATATGTTAATACAAATAGTACTGGTAGAAATAATACAGATCATGTAGATTTTTCTGATACTAATTCAAATAATCAGAAAAATGAGTATAAATGGTTGACTGTTAATGGTAAACCTCAACTTTATATTAATAATAATTTAGCTACAGGCTGGCAAAAAGTTGATGGGAAAATCTATTATTTTGATGACAAAGGAGTCATGAAAACAGGCATCCTCGAACTCAAAGATAAACGCTACTATTTTGAAGAAAATGGTGCGATGAAGTCTGGTTGGGTCAATGAAGGTGGTAAGGATTACTATATTACCGATGATGGTTCTAAACCAACTACTATCATTGCAAAAGGTGAGAAGATTTACTACGTTAAAGAGGGGATTCAACAAACAGGTCTTCAACAGATTGATAAGAAGTGGTATTATTTATTGGCAGACGGTAGCCGTAAAACAGGTCTCGTTCAAGATGCAAATAAGAAATGGTACTATATTACAAATGATGGCGAACGAAAAGTTGGTCTCGTAAAAGATAGTGATGGTGCTTATCATTACCTTACTCCAGAAGGTGAACGTAAAACAGGTTCTATCACGATTGATGGTGTGACTTATCGTTTAGCGGATCATACTAGTAGCAAGCCAGGCTGGAACAAAATCGATGGAAATTGGTACTATTATGATGCGGAAGATAACATGAAGACTGGTTGGGTCAAAGATGGTTCTTGGTACTATCTAGATGCGTCTGGTGTCATGCAAACAGGTTGGAAAAAAGTTGATGGAGTGTGGTACTATCTAGACGGCTCAGGTGCTATGCAAACAGGTTGGTTGAACCAAGGTGGAACTTGGTATTACCTCAATAGTTCAGGCGCTATGAAAACAGGTTGGCTAAACCAAGACGGTACATGGTATTATCTTGATGCTTCTGGTGCCATGAAGACTGGTTGGTATCAAGTAGGCGGCAAATGGTATTATTCATACTCATCAGGAGCTTTGGCAGTAAGTACAACTATCAATGGTTATACTGTCAATGCTAATGGTGAATGGGTTTAATACGAATTATGAAGAAATAAGAGGAATTTCCTCTTATTTTTTATTAGAAAATAGGTTAACGTTTGATTTTTCCGAAAGAAAATGATAAAATTACACTAAAAAGATATTAAAGGTGGTAAATACTTTATGGATAAGAAAAAACTTCTCACTGCTAGCTTGGCTAGTGTTGCCGTTTTGGGAGCAGGTTTCCTTGCTTCAAACCCATCAGTTGTGAAAGCTGCAGAAGATGCTAATGCAGCTGCTACTTCAACTCAACCAGCTACAGAAGCGGATGCAACTGCAACTGCTGTAACTAAAGAAGATGTAGCTGAGTACTTCACAGATTTAGAAAAACAGGCTGAAGAAGCTATTAATAAAAATGATAAAATTACTGATAAAGAAGCAGCGATTTTAGAAGCTAAAGCAGCTATTGGTAAAGAAGATTTATTAAAAGCTATTGATGAAAAACAAATCACACCTGAAGATGTATTGAAAGATTTAGCAGAAGCAAGCAAAACAGAATCAGATGAAGCAGAAGCTGAAAAATATGGGAAAAAATATGCCCCTCAAGATGTTGAAAAAACAGCAGCTCCAGGTGCTGAATTAAAACTTAACGAATCTGGTGAAGTTACAGAAGTTAAACCATTAAACGGTGGAATTGACGCTGAAGCTCAAGATAAAATCAACAAACGTTTAGACGAAGAAAAAACAGATGTTAAAGATGCAGAAGAAAGATTAGCTGCAGCTAAACATGATGAAAAAGAAGCAGAAAACAACAGAGAAGAAGCTAAAGCAGCTGTTGAATCAGCTAAAGAAAATGTAAAAGCAGCTCAAGACGAATTAGCTGCTGCAAAAGAAGCTAAAGCAAAATTTGAAAAAGAATTAGCAAGCTATGCAGATGCTGATGGCGAACAAGCTGATCAATATAGAGAAGCAGCAAGAGCTGATTTAGAAAAAGCTGAAGCAGCATTAAAAGAAGCAGAAGAAACATTAAAACAAGCAGAAAAAGAAGCAGAAGAAGCTAAAGCTGCATTAGAACAAGCAGATGAAGATTATTATTCATATGTAGCAGACCGTGAAGCTGAAGAAATTCGTGTACTACGTCGTCAAATTGCAACAGATAAAGCTGCTGGAAAAGATACTAAAGCATTAGAAGAAGAACTTGATATTGCTTTAAATGGTGTAAAACCATTGGTAAATGAAGTTAACCCATACGAAGGTCCAGTAACTGGTTTCTTTGACGAAACAGGAGAAAACCCAATTGCAGAAGGTGAATTAGGTACACATGCACCTAAAGATATCCCTGGATACACTTATACTGGAATTTCATATACGAAAGATGGTATTTTAAGACATACCTATAAGGCAACTGCTTCTAATTCAGGAAACAGCAACTCAGGTCATCAGGCAAATGGTGGAGAATATCCAGGTGATCGTTATATTATTAATAGACCATCTGCCCCATCTACGCCAGCTCCTGCAACTCCTGCAACACCAGCTACCCCTGCTGCCCCATCTACACCAGCTCCTGGAACAGATGCTCCATCTGCACCAACAGCTGAAACACCAGCAACTCCTGCAGTTGCACCAACTGTAGCAGGAACTAGCCAAGACAATACTTACCAAGCACCAGCTGCGAAAGCTGAAGATAAACAAGAACTTCCAAACACTGGTGGTAAAGATAATCCTGCAGTTGCTGCACTAGGATTCCTTGGATTACTCCTTGGTGCTCTTCCATTTGTGAAACGCAAAAACTAATTAGTCTAACATATAAAAGAGAAGGATTTATCGCCTTCTCTTTTTCTCGTAAAAAAGATATTTTCTATTCATATTGCTTGCTTATACTGCTAGGAAAGGATATAATAGAACTGTATATAATTCCAAAAAAAGGGGCTTTTAAAATGGATAAAAAGAAAATGATTTTAACTAGCTTAGCTAGTGTTGCTGTTTTGGGAGCGGCTTTAGCTGCATCTCAGCCGTCAGTCGTGAAAGCTGATGATACTAATACTGCTACTAACACAGCTACTAATACAGCGCAACCAGCTGGAACACCTGATACGTCAGCAACAAATTCAGATAGCACAACTAAACCTGCTGAAAATGCTGAGACTACAGAACAACCAGCAGCGACTCAGCCTGCCGAAACTGGAGCTACTGACACTTCTAAATCAGAAGTTACAAGTCCAGAAATTAAAAAAGCTGAAGCTGACGCTAAAGCTGTTGAAGCTAAAGTTACTGAAGCTCAAGCAAAAGTAGATACAACAACTACTGCAGCTGATGAGGCAGCTGCTAAACTAGAAGCAGTGAAAAAAGAAGCTGCTGACGCTAACGCTGTTAAAACTGAAGCTGAAAAAGCTAAAAAAACTGCTGATGATGAATTAGCTGCAGCTAAAGAAAAAGCTGCTGAAGCTGACGCTAAAGCTAAAGAAGAAGCTAAAAAAGAAGAAGACGCTAAGAAAGAAGAAGCTGATTCTAAAGATGCTTTAACTGAAGCTTTGAAACAACTTCCTGATAACGAATTGCTTGACAAAAAAGCAAAAGAAGATTTATTAAAAGCTGTAGAAGCTGGTGATTTAAAAGCTGGTGATATTCTTAAAGAATTAGCAGATGATGATAAAAAAGCTGAAGCTAATAAAGAAACAGAGAAAAAATTAAGAAATAAAGACCAAGCTGCTACTGCTGATGCTGGAGCTTCTCCAGTAACAGAAGGAAAAACATCAGCTCTTCCAGAAGATTTAAAAGCTAAAATCGATGAAGCTGAAAAAGCTGATGCTGCTCGTCCTGCATCAGAAAAAGCTCAAGATAAAGCTGATGATTTAGGTGAAAGCGTAGATGCTCTTAAAAAAGATGCTGACGCATTAAAAGCTGAAGAAGATAAAAAAGCTGAAGCTCTTAAAAAACAAGAAGATACGTTAAAAGAAGCTAAAGAAGCTCTTAAATCAGCTACAGATAATGGATTTGGAGAAGATATCACAGCACCACTAGAAAAAGCTGTTAAAGGTATCGAAAAAGAGCGTGATGCTGCACAAAATGCATTTGATGAAGCTGCTGCAAATACTCAAGTTGTTGCTGAAGAATTAAACAAACTGACTGATGAGTATAATAAAGCTCTTGATGAAGTAAAAGCTGCTAAAGAAAAAGAAGCTAACGAACCAGCTAAACCAGCTGAAGAAGAACCAGCTAAACCAGCTGAAAAAACAGAAGCTGAAAAAGCTGCTGAAGCTAAAAAAGAAGCTGATGCTAAAGTTGCTGAATTGCAGAAAAAAGCAGACGAAGCTAAAACAAAAGTAGACGAAGCTACAGCTAAAGCTACAAAAGAAGCTGAAGATGTAACAGCTGCTGAAGCTGCAAAAACTACAGCAGACAAAGCTAAATCTGACGCAGAAGCTGAATTAGCTAAAGCTAAAGAAGAAGCTGAAAAAGCTAAAGCTAAAGTTGAAGAACTTAAAAAAGAAGAAAAAGATAACTTAGAAGCTCTTAAAGCTGCTTTAGATCAATTAGAAAAAGACATCGATGCTGATTCTAAGATTACGAATAAAGAAGAAGCTAAAAAAGCATTAGGTAAAGAAGCTATCTTAGAAGCGGTTGAAAAAGGTGACTTGACTGCAGGAGATGTTCTTAAAGAATTAGAAAATGATTATAACACAAGAAATAAAGATCCTGAAAAAGTTGACGAAACTAAAAAATTAGACGCTGAAGAAGCTAAGAAAATCGACGAAATCAATAAAGCAGATAAAGCTAAAGAAGATGCTAAGACAGAATCAGAAAAATTGCAAGATAAAGCTGATGATTTAGCTGAAAAGATTGAAAAATTAACTAAAGTAGCTGATAAAGACAAAGCTGATGCTGAAGAAAAGGCTAAAGCAGTAGAAGAAAAAACTGCTGCATTAAACAAACAAAATGAAACTTTAGAAAAAGCAAAAGCTGCTCTTGAAACAGCTAAGAAAAACCAAGCTGATAAAGCTATCCAAGATGGATTACAAGATGCTGTGAATAAACTTCAGGCGGCTGCAGATAAAGCAAAAGATGATGCTGATAAAGCAAAAGCTGAATTTGACAAAGTTGATGAAGTTGTTAAAGCATACAAAGATGCCATCGATACACTTACTGATGAGTACAACAAAACTCTTAAAGATATAGAAGCTGCTAAGGCTAAGGAAGCTGAAAAACCAGCTGAACAACCTAAAGAAGAGGACAAAAAACTAAACGAAGAAGTTGATACTCCTACTGGAGAAGAAGGAAGAGATGCTGAAAATAAATTAGCTGATGATG
This sequence comes from Streptococcus mitis, assembly GCF_946188375.1. Classification (GTDB taxonomy): domain Bacteria; phylum Bacillota; class Bacilli; order Lactobacillales; family Streptococcaceae; genus Streptococcus; species Streptococcus mitis_CX. Next base: position 126,114 of record NZ_CAMHUS010000004.1, on the reverse strand, counting down.
CTGAAAAAGAGTATGAAAAATTAAATAAAGATAATACTAAACCAGCAGAACCGGCTAAACCTGAATCTTCAAATGGTGATGCTCTTGTACAACCAGAACTTCCAGAGTTTAATGGTGGAGTAAATGCTGAAGATGCTCCTGTAAATAATGTTCCAGAATTTGGTGCTAACAACCCTGAAATCAAGAAAATCTCAGATGAAATTGCTAAAGTAAGTGAGCAACTTAAAGATGCTGAAGAAAACGAAGGCGTTGAAGACTACTATAAAGAAGGACTAAAAGATCGTTTAGCAGATTTAGAAGATGCATTAAATACTTTAATTAATAATAAAGCTGAAAGCGTAAAAAAAGATCAATTAATAGTTACTCGTTATATTGATATTGATACTAATGCTGATATTCTGGAAGCTGAAAAAGGTGATTTCAAAGGTAAACCAATTGCAGGTTATACTTTTGTGAAATTTATTGATGAAGATGGTATTATTACTAACTACTACAGAAAAGTAGATGGAAATTATAATAAGGGACCTCAAATAGAACAACAGTCAGGTAGAAATGGTGGAGATTACCCTGGTGATCGTTACATTATTAATAGACCATCTGCTACACCAGATGCAACCACACCATCTACACCATCTCCTGAAAACCCTGCAACACCAGCAGCACCATCTACACCATCTCCTGGAACAGATGCTCCATCTGCATCAACAGCTGAAACACCAGCAACTCCTGCAGTTGCACCAACTGTAGCAGGTACTAGCCAAGATAATACTTATCAGGCTCCAGCTGCAAAAGCAGAAGATAAACAAGAACTTCCAAACACTGGTGGTAAAGATAATGCTGCAGTTGCATCATTAGGTTTCCTTGGATTGCTCCTTGGTGCCCTTCCATTTGTGAAACGCAAAAACTAATTAGTCAAAGATATAAAAGAGAAGGATTTGTGACCTTCTCTTTTTGTGATATGGGCTATAGTGAGAGTTCTGTTGAAAATAAGAAAAAAGTGAACAAAATGATGTTTCAGTTTTGTTCACTTTTATGTTTATAAACTTACAACAAGGCCTCAAACTCAGCGACAGTCATGCCCAATTGTTCACTAGCAACCTCGGAAGTCAGAAGACCTTGGCGAACCATATCTAAGAAAGCAAAGACTCTTCCTTCAACTTTCCCACGCTCTAGACCTTGTTCAAGACCTTCTGCCCTAGCTGTTTCCAAGGCATAGTCCTGTGCTAACAAGGCTTGTTCTTCGCGTCTACGCTGTTCACTAAACATTTTCCTGTCCTCCTCGGACCAGCTCTTGTAGTCTAGCAGTTGGTCTGCTTGACTGATGACTCGCTCGGGTTGTTGGGTAAAGGGTTTATTCCCAAAAAACTCCAACCAGGGTTTGCGAACCTCGTCTTTGCTGGTTTCTCTGTATTTTTTTAATTCCAAGAATGCCATCTTGACTAGATGGTTTTCTTGTCTATTGTTTGTAATTGTTAAAGCCTCACCTGTCGTGTCCTCGCGCATACTAAAGCTATGGAAAGCCAAGTCATCTTGGAAATAATTGCTATTCACGATTGCAATGGCATAAACGGGGGCGATGTGTTTGTAACTTTGATGTGTATCACCTTCTCGTTGACGAATTTTTTCGAGATTTTGATTGACCTGACTGCATAAGTAAGCCCACAAACGATTAATGAAAAAATTCTGATGATGCACTTGGATTTCGATAATAACCTGCGTGCCATTGTCTAACTCTGCCAAAACATCTATACTGGTATAGAAATCCTGCGCTGAGTACGGCAGGGAAGGCAAGACGTGAATGTTACTTCCCTCCAAAATCGTCACATTTTTTGCTGGTAAATCCAGCATATCGCGGATAAATTGACAAGTGATTTCTGGATTGCTAAAGATTTTCTTAGCAACCAAATCATTGGTTGGGCTGATGCCCGGATGACGTACAGTCATACTCTTTCTCCTTTCATTATACCACAGTTTTAAATCTAGGTTTACTGGATTCTCTGGCTCTATCTATTTATTCGGAAAAAGTGTGAAAAATATTGGGTATGGCTCTTCCCAATGGTATTTTTTGGTGCTTTCCTTTATAATGGGTGTATGGATAAGAAAAAATTATTATTGATTGATGGGTCTTCTGTTGCTTTTCGGGCGTTTTTTGCCCTCTATCAACAGTTGGACCGTTTTAAGAATGCGGCTGGCTTGCATACCAATGCGATTTATGGCTTTCAGTTGATGTTGAGCCATTTGTTGGAGCGGGTTGAGCCGAGTCATATTTTGGTGGCTTTTGATGCGGGAAAGACGACCTTCCGGACAGAGATGTATGCGGACTATAAGGGTGGTCGAGCTAAGACTCCTGATGAGTTTCGTGAGCAATTTCCCTTCATTCGTGAGTTGCTGGATCATATGGGGATTCGTCATTATGAGTTGGCTCAGTATGAGGCGGATGACATCATTGGGACACTGGATAAACTAGCAGAGCAGGATGGTTTTGATATTACCATTGTCAGTGGGGACAAGGATTTGATTCAGCTGACGGATGAGCATACGGTGGTTGAGATTTCCAAGAAAGGTGTGGCTGAGTTTGAGGCTTTTACGCCAGAATATCTTATGGAAAAGATGGGGATTACACCGACTCAGTTTATCGATCTCAAGGCGCTCATGGGTGATAAGTCGGATAATATTCCTGGGGTAACTAAAATCGGTGAAAAGACGGGTATCAAGCTCTTGCTGGAGCATGGCTCACTCGAGGGGATTTATGAGAATATCGATGGGATGAAGGTTTCTAAGATGAAGGAAAATCTCATCAATGATAAGGAACAGGCCTTTTTGTCAAAAACACTGGCGACCATTGATACCAAGGCACCGATTGAGATTGGTTTGAAGGATTTAGTCTATAGCGGTCCAGATGTGGAAAATCTTGGAAAATTCTACGATGAGATGGGCTTCAAACAGCTCAAGCAGGCTTTAAATGTGTCGTCAGCTGATGTGGCTGAGAGTTTGGACTTTACTATTGTTGAGCAAGTCAGTCAAGATATGCTGAGTGAAGAATCTATCTTCCATTTTGAGCTTTTTGGTGAGAATTACCATACGGATGATTTGGTTGGTTTTGCCTGGTCTTGTGGGGATAAACTTTATGCTACAGACAAGCTTGAGCTGTTGCAAGACCCGATTTTCAAGGACTTTTTAGAAAAAACACCTCTGAGAGTTTATGATTTTAAGAAGGCTAAAGTTCTCTTGAATCGCTTTGGTGTGGATTTGCAAGCGCCTGCTTTTGACAGCCGTTTGGCTAAATACCTCCTTTCGACTGTGGAGGACAATGAAATTGCGACTATTGCTAGTCTTTATGGTCAGACTTATTTGGTTGATGATGAGACTTTCTATGGTAAGGGAGTCAAGAAGGCCATTCCTGAACGCGAGAAATTCTTGGAGCATTTGGCGCGTAAACTTGCTGTTTTGGTCGAAACAGAACCTGTTTTGCTTGAAAAACTCAGCGAAAATGGGCAATTAGAGCTTCTTTATGATATGGAGCAACCTCTGGCTTTTGTCCTTGCCAAGATGGAAATTGCTGGTATTACGGTCAAGAAAGAGACCTTGCTTGAGATGCAGGCTGAAAATGAGCTTGTCATTGAAAAACTCACTCAGGAGATTTACGAACTGGCTGGTGAGGAGTTTAATATCAATTCGCCTAAGCAGTTGGGAGTGCTTCTCTTTGAAAAATTGGGGCTACCTCTAGAATACACTAAGAAAACCAAAACTGGATACTCGACTGCGGTGGATGTCTTGGAACGCTTGGCTCCTATTGCGCCAATTGTTAAGAAAATTCTCGACTACCGTCAGATTGCCAAGATTCAATCTACTTATGTGATTGGCTTGCAGGACTGGATTTTGGCGGATGGCAAGATTCATACTCGCTATGTTCAGGATTTGACCCAGACTGGACGTCTGTCTAGTGTGGATCCAAACTTGCAAAATATCCCTGTTCGCTTGGAACAAGGTCGTCTCATTCGTAAGGCTTTTGTGCCTGAGTGGGAGGATAGTGTACTGCTTAGTTCGGACTACTCACAGATTGAATTGCGCGTTTTGGCACATATTTCTAAGGATGAGCACTTGATTAAGGCTTTCCAAGAGGGGGCAGATATCCATACTTCGACAGCCATGCGTGTCTTTGGCATTGAGCGTCCCGAGGATGTGACTGCAAATGACCGTCGTAATGCCAAGGCGGTTAACTTTGGAGTGGTTTACGGGATTTCAGATTTTGGTTTGTCTAATAATTTGGGCATCAGCCGTAAGGAGGCCAAAGCCTACATTGATACCTACTTTGAACGCTTCCCAGGTATTAAAAACTACATGGATGAAGTGGTGCGTGAAGCGCGTGATAAGGGCTATGTAGAGACTCTCTTCAAGCGTCGTCGTGAGTTACCAGATATCAATTCGCGTAACTTTAATATTCGTGGTTTTGCGGAGCGGACTGCTATCAACTCTCCTATTCAGGGTTCGGCGGCAGATATTCTCAAGATTGCTATGATTCAGTTGGATAAGGCCTTGGTTGCAGGTGGTTATCAGACCAAGATGTTGTTACAAGTGCATGATGAAATCGTCCTTGAAGTTCCGAAATCGGAACTGGCCGAGATGAAAAAATTGGTCAAACAAACCATGGAAGAAGCCATTCAACTCAGTGTTCCTCTGATTGCAGATGAAAATGAAGGGGTAACCTGGTACGAGGCTAAATAAAAAGGGGGCTAGTCCTCCTTTTTTGTAGTCAAAATCTGCAAGCCTTTTCAAAATGTGCTATACTGATGAAAAAGGAGGATTTCTATGAGTCAAGAATTTATCAATCCAAGTGATGGCGTGATTCGTCAGTATCTAGCAACGAGTAAAACCCTTGCTGTGGTGGGCCTGTCAGACCGTGAGGAAACAACGAGCAATCGAGTAACTAAGGAAATGCAGGCTCGGGGTTATAAAATCATCCCAGTCAATCCCAAGGCGGCAGGTGGCGAAATCTTGGGTGAAAAGGCTTATGCTAGCCTAGCTGAGATTCCTTTTCCTGTAGATATTGTCAATGTTTACCGTCGCAGTGAGTTTCTGCCTGATGTGGCGCGTGATTTTCTCAAGGCTGATGCTAAGATTTTTTGGGCACAACTAGGACTTGAAAGTCTAGAGGCGGAAGAAATCTTGCGTGCTGGTGGATGCGATGACATTGTAATGAATCGTTGCATCAAGAGAGAACATACTCGCTTGATTGAGGAAGCATAAGAAAAAGGTAGCTGATGGGCTACCTTTTGTGTTAGAAAATGCCGATAAGGGTCTGCATACCAAGACTGGTAAGGATGATGGCAATCCAGCAGATGGCTCCGAGGACAATGGATTTTCCGCTGGATTTGACCATAGCTACCAGATTTGTTTTGAGACCGATAGCACTCATGGCCATGATAATGAGGAATTTGGAGAGTTGTTTGAGAGGAGTAAAGAAACTACTAGACACACCAAGAGAGGTCAGTAGGGTGGTTAGGAGAGAGGCAAGGATAAAGTAAAGGATAAAAAGTGGGAAGACTTTTTTCAGTTGCAATCCTTGCTTATTTTTTTGTTCACGACTTTGCCAGTAGGAGAGAAAGAGAGTGATGGGGATGATAGCTAGGGTGCGTGTGAGTTTGACAATGGTTGCGGATTCGAGGGTATTAGTCTGGTAGAGACTGTCCCAGGCGCTGGCGGTAGCCGTTACAGAGGAAGTATCATTGACCGCAGTTCCTGCAAAGAGGGCGAAGCCTTCATTGGATAGATGAAGCCAGGTACCTAGCGTTGGAAAGATAAGTGCAGCCAGGACATTGAAGAAAAAGATAACGGAGATGGCTTGGGCGACTTCTTTTTCCTTGGCATGGATAACGGGCGCTGTTGCAGCAATGGCAGAGCCCCCACAGATGGAAGACCCCACCCCAATCAAGGTAGCCAGTTTTGTATCCAGTGCAAAGAAACGCTGGAAAAGGTAGGCAACAATCAAGGCTATTGAGATAGTGGACAGGATGACAGGGAGCGAAGATTGCCCAACTGCGAAGACTTGCGAGATATTGAGACCAAAACCAAGCAAGATAACGGCATACTGGAGCAATTTCTTGGAACTAAAGGTCAATCCCGCATTCAGTTGTTTATAGGATGAGAGAAAGGGATGGAGAAGCATTCCCATAAAGATTGCAAAAACGGGCGCGCCAATCACAGGGAAGAATCCTCCTAAGTACCAAGATAGGATGGAAATGAGAAGGCAGGCCAAGATGCCTGCTCCATTTTTTGATAGAAATGACATAAAAACCTCCAAATAGAATCTGTTACCATTATAGACCTGTAAACAGGAAAAGTAAAATAGAAAGTGGAGCTAACAATTATTTGACAAGTAGTGCTAATCATGTGATAATAATCTTACAAGAACTGTAACGAAGTCTTGGCAAAAAACAAAGATACTAGAGCTCCACCTCTGGTATTTTTTGTCGCGCTTATCTAATCCAAACTAAGTCCGTTAGTAGAGTTGCAATAAATTCATTTTAAATACTTCAATTTGTTATGCTAGCGTTATTCTATCATGTATTTTTGCGGTCGGGGGGCTTTTGTAGTATAATAGAGATACGTTTTGACAGTAGGAGGTATCTATGGACTTAACTAAGCGCTTTAATAAACAGTTAGATAAGATTCAAGTTTCGTTGATTCGTCAGTTTGACCAGGCTATTTCGGAGATTCCTGGGGTCTTGCGTTTGACCTTGGGGGAACCTGATTTTACAACGCCAGATCATGTTAAGGAGGCGGCCAAGCGGGCGATTGACCAGAACCAATCCTACTATACAGGGATGAGTGGTCTGCTGACCTTACGTCAGGCGGCCAGTGATTTTGTTAAGGAAAAGTACCAACTGGACTATGCTCCTGAAAATGAAATCTTGGTTACAATTGGGGCGACAGAGGCTTTATCTGCCACTTTGACAGCTATTTTGGAAGAGGGAGATAAGGTGCTCTTGCCAGCTCCTGCCTATCCAGGTTATGAACCGATTGTCAATCTGGTTGGGGCAGAGATTGTCGAGATTGACACGACTGAAAATGGTTTTGTCTTGACTCCTGAGATGTTGGAAAAGGCTATTTTGGAGCAGGGTGACAAGCTCAAGGCGGTTATTCTCAACTATCCAGCCAACCCGACAGGAATTACCTATAGTCGGGAGCAGTTGGAAGACTTGGCAGCTGTTTTACGCAAGTACGAAATTTTTGTTGTCTGTGATGAGGTTTACTCAGAATTGACCTATACAGGGGAAGCCCATGTATCTCTGGGAACTATGTTGAGAGATCAGGCAATTATTATCAATGGTTTATCGAAGTCGCATGCTATGACGGGTTGGCGTTTGGGTCTGATTTTCGCTCCTGCAGCCTTTACAGCCCAGTTGATCAAGAGTCACCAGTACTTGGTGACTGCCGCAAATACCATGGCGCAACATGCTGCGGTAGAAGCCCTTACAGCTGGTAAAAACGATGCGGAGCCTATGAAGAAGGAATACATCCAGCGTCGAGATTATATTATCGAGAAAATGACTGCTCTTGGTTTTGAGATTATCAAACCAGACGGTGCCTTCTATATCTTTGCTAAGATTCCAGCGGGCTACAATCAAGATTCCTTTGCTTTTCTGAAGGATTTTGCCCAGAAGAAGGCTGTTGCCTTTATCCCTGGTGCAGCCTTTGGACGTTACGGGGAAGGATATGTTCGCCTATCTTATGCAGCCAGCATGGAGACGATCAAAGAAGCCATGAAACGACTTGAGGAGTACATGAGAGAAGCATGATTCAGTCTATCACGAGTCAAGGCTTGGTGCTCTACAATCGCAATTTTCGTGAGGATGACAAGCTAGTCAAGATTTTTACAGAGCAGGCTGGCAAGCGCATGTTTTTCGTCAAACACGCTGGTCAGTCTAAGCTAGCTCCTGTTATTCAGCCCTTGGTGTTGGCACGATTTCTCTTGCGAATTAATGATGACGGACTCAGCTACATCGAGGACTATCATGAGGTGATGACCTTTCCTAAGATTAATAGTGATCTCTTTGTCATGGCCTATGCGACCTATGTAGCAGCTCTTGCAGATGCGAGTTTGCAGGACAATCAGCAGGATGCTCCCTTATTTGCTTTTTTGCAAAAGACTTTGGAGTTGATGGAAGCTGGCTTGGATTATCAGGTTTTGACCAATATTTTTGAAATTCAAATCTTGACTCGATTTGGAATCAGCCTCAATTTTAATGAGTGTGTCTTTTGTCATCGGGTTGGTCAGGCTTTTGACTTTTCTTTCAAATATGGAGCCTGCCTTTGTCCAGAGCATTATCATGAGGATGAGAGACGTTGCCATCTAAATCCCAATATACCTTATCTGCTTAATCAATTTCAAGCCATTGATTTTGAGACCTTGGAGACCATTTCGCTTAAGCCTGAAATCAAGCAAGACTTGCGAAAGTTTATGGATCAACTCTACGAAGAGTACGTTGGGATTCACCTAAAATCAAAGAAATTTATTGATTCCCTAGCAGACTGGGGTCAATTACTAAAAGAGGAAAACAAATGAAAAAAATCGCAGTAGATGCCATGGGGGGAGATTATGCACCTCAGGCCATCGTTGAGGGTGTCAATCAAGCCCTGGCTGACTTTTCAGATATTGAGGTTCAACTCTACGGAGATGAAAGCAAAATCAAGCAATATCTGACAGCGACAGAGCGTGTTAGCATTATCCATACAGATGAAAAGATTGATTCAGACGATGAACCTACTAGAGCTATTCGGAAGAAGAAAAATGCCAGTATGGTATTGGCAGCCAAGGCTGTCAAAGAGGGTGAAGCAGACGCTGTTCTTTCGGCTGGGAATACAGGTGCTTTACTAGCAGCAGGATTTTTCATCGTGGGTCGTATCAAGAACATCGACCGTCCTGGGCTTATGTCAACATTGCCGACTGTAGATGGGAGAGGTTTTGACATGCTAGACCTTGGTGCTAATGCGGAAAATACAGCCCAGCACCTCCATCAATATGCGGTTCTAGGTTCTTTCTATGCTAAAAATGTTCGTGGCATTGCGCAACCACGTGTTGGCTTGCTCAATAACGGAACAGAGAGTAGCAAGGGCGATCCGCTTCGTAAGGAAACTTACGAATTACTAGCAGCTGATGAAAGTTTAAACTTTATCGGAAACGTGGAATCGCGTGATTTGATGAATGGCGTTGCAGATGTTGTTGTGGCAGATGGTTTCACGGGAAACGCTGTGCTCAAATCCATTGAAGGAACAGCTATGGGAATCATGGGCTTACTCAAGACCGCTATTACAGGTGGAGGTCTTCGAGCGAAACTAGGCGCCCTCCTTCTCAAGGACAGCCTCAGAGGTTTGAAAAAACAGCTCAACTACTCAGATGTTGGTGGAGCAGTCTTGTTTGGTGTCAAGGCACCGGTTGTCAAGACTCATGGCTCAAGCGATGCCAAGGCTGTTTATAGTACAATCCGCCAGATTCGTACCATGCTAGAAACAGACGTAGTTGCCCAGACTGCGCGTGAATTTTCAGGAGAATAAAAGAGATGACAGAAAAAGAAATTTTTGATCGTATTGTGACCATTGTCCAAGAGCGACAGGGAGAGGACTTTGTCGTGACAGAATCCTTGAGTCTGAAAGACGATTTGGATGCGGACTCAGTTGACTTGATGGAGTTTATCTTGACACTGGAAGATGAATTTAATATCGAAATCAGCGATGAGGAAATTGACCAACTCCAAAGTGTAGGAGATGTGGTTAAAATCATTCAAGCAAAATAAAGATAAGAAGTTCCAAGGCATTTGCTTTGGAATTTTTCTTTGGTTCAAGTGACCGTTTAGGAACAGATTTAGTCTTTCTAGGGACAGTAGAAATCTGAGGAGAAATAAGGGATATAATAGAGTCAGAAAAAATCAATCTCCAAAAAGGAGAAAAAAGAAAGGATTTTCACGATGAAAAAATATCTTTATTCTAGTTTGTTAGTTCTTGCAGGAGGCGTTCTCCTAGCAAATACTACGGTAGCCTATGCTGATTCCCCATCAGCAAGTGAGAAAGAAGCGATTGCTCAATTAGTTAATCAAGGCAAGATAAAAGCTGAAGAAGCTGATCAAGTAAAATTGATTGGTTTTGAAGATAAAGAAACCCAAGCAGAGGGAAATCAAGAGAAGAAAGCTTTCAATCAATATCGTGATCCGAAAGGAACATGGATGCAAACCAATGGTAAATGGTGGTTTAAATACGGTTCAGGTGGTTATGCTAAAAATTGGGAACAATTAGATGGCAAGTGGTACTATTTTGATGACCAAGGATGGATGAAAGAAAATACTTGGATTCAACCTGATGGTAATTATTACTACTTATCTGCTAGTGGTGCTATGGTCACTGGTTATCAACGTGTGAATGGTACACCATACTTCTTTAGAGCCAGTGGTGTATGGGTAGAAAATCGTGGACAGGCACTTGGTGAATATGCCGAGACATTTGTAGGGAAAATCCCATATGTTTGGGGTGGGGCAGATTTGAATAGTGGCGTAGATTGCTCAGGATTTACGATGGCTATTCATGCTAAGTTCGATATTAGTATTCCTAGAGTGACCTATGGTCAAGCAACAGGAGGAAGTTATGTAAGTAATGGTTCTCAACAAGCTGGAGATTTGATTTTGTATAATAGTGAAGAGACAAATGACCATGTAGGTATTTATGTTGGTGGTGGAAAGGTAGTTCATGCTCCATATCCAGGTCAATATGTTTCTTATATGGATCAATACGGTATTACTCAAAATACAATTCGTAGATATTGGTAATATTGTCTAATCTTTCACAATATTATTGACTTTGATTATGAAAAGTATTAGAATATAGCTAAATAAAGAGGGGAAACCCTCCTATAGCTATTCAATAAAGGAGGAAATGGCTATGAAAAAATCTAAACTACTCACTCTTGGTCTGCTTGCAGGTGCTGGTCTACTTTTGTCTATCAATCAAGCACAGGCTGCAGATACTTGGGTTAAAAATGGTGCTGACTGGAATCTTTCTCAAGATGGCAGTCTAGCTAAGGATAAATGGGTACAAAATGCTGGCTCATGGTATCACTTTGACAGCACTGGTAAAATGCAGACAGGCTGGCTCAAAGACGGCAATACTTGGTATTCTCTAGCAGATAGTGGTGCTATGCGCACTGGCTGGTACAAGGAAGGTAACACATGGTACTCACTAGCAAGTAGTGGCGCTATGCGTACTGGCTGGTACGAAGAAGGATCTACATGGTATTACCTCAAAGGCAGTGGCGCTATGGCAACAGGATGGGCGACTCCAAATGGTAAATGGTCTTACTTTGAAAAATCAGGTGCTATGGTCGCAGACAGAGCTGTTCCAGCCAGTGATGGGGAAAGTTATGTCATTGGTAAGGATGGATATCTGTTAACCAAACTCCCAAGTCAGGTTGAACAATCTCAAGCGGATGATACAATTATCACAAATATTGTTACTTTATCTGACGGGTATGATTATCATCTTATTCATAGAAAAGATGGAGTCATTGTTGAAAAAAATGCTTGGTACATCAAGCCAGAGTTTAAAAAGTTTTCTAATAAATATGGGGATGTGGTTTCAAATACAACCTTAGCTTTAGTGGATAATAAAGAAGAAGGACAAGATATTGATCCTAAGGCAGTTGTACAGAACTTCCAAAACTTACCAAATCGCTACTACTTTGATGAAAATGGACATCGTGTGGTTAATATCCCAGCAATGACAACCTATTCAGAGATTAAAAAAGTTGGCAATGATGTCTATTTAGAAAATCCAGGTGCACGACTTCGTCTTGGAGCTACCAACTTTACAATCAATAACAATAAACTATACTATTTAGAAAATGAGAAAGGTAAGCTCAAAACAGGTTACTTTGTATTAATTGATGATGGAGCAACCACTACTCATCATCACATTCTAGCCTATGCGGATCAATCTGGTGAGATTCTTAAGATGAAACGCTTGCCATCAGGAGTTTCAGATTATCTTGATAAAGAAATTGATGGTTTATATGGTGAAAAAATTAAGATTGAATCTCCACACTCAAACGAATATTATAAAGTGGTCGTGGTTAAATAAAAATAACATCTTCACAACTAATTGTTAACACTCTAACCAATATACCATTTTCAGGAGGCTTTAGATTTCTTGTATTTTAAAAGGAAGCTAAAGCCTTTTGTAGATGGAGCAGGGAATAGAGTTATCTATAAAATAATAAAAAGGAGTCTGTCATGGAAATGAAAAATACATTTGTAGAATTGGAACAATTTGAAGAGTTAACCCCAGAGGTATTGAAGGAAGTGAATGGTGGAGGGATTTTTGAAGATATTTACCATTGGCTACATCTACGCCCAGAGCCAAGATAGTATTTTGATTAAAATGTGTTAACTAAACAGATTTATGATTATATTTCTTGAATTTTTATGTTTCATATTGATTTTAATCAATATACTAGCTCCTCCGATTTATCTAGGTAGTCAACTCTCTAAAGCATTTTATGACAAACGTTCTATATTTCTTTTGGTAGTTTTTAAGCTATTTGCTACCTTCGTTTTTCCGAGTTTCTCGCATGTTGCCAATTTATTATTCTTTTATATAATATTTTGGATTGTGTTAAAGAAAAAGAAGAAGGAAGCTCTCTTTCTTGCACTTTATCTATTTGTGTTTTATCAAAGTATTCGATATTTGGTTTTGACATTTATAATACGATTGATATTTGACTACTCTGAACTATCTGATTTTTTGCATAGTGGATTTAATTCTGTATTTAGTTTGATTTCGTTGTTTTTGTCTGTTGTCATTTTAAGACGATGGGGAATTGATTTCAATATATTATTTTTAGATAAATTTCGATCGTTAGTGATGAAAAGTATGTGGATTTTATCCTTATTGTTTGGTTTCAGACTGTTTTCATCCATCATGTCTGGGGGATGTAATCCTTTCTACGTTCGTTTTGACACGACCATTTCCCTTCTGATTTTCATTCTCTTTTTCTCTTGGCTCTTTTACATTAAGCATTTGGAGCAGGTTTATCGTGATGAGCAGACCATTCAGAGACAGGAAGATGAAAATCGTTCCTTGCAAGGAATGGTGGATAAGTTGGGTCATCTCTATGACGAAGTTCGAGGTTTCCGTCATGATTTTGCAGGAATTGTCGCTAGCATGGAGCCTGCCATAGCGAATCAAGATATGGCTGAGGTGTCTACCATTTATCAAGATGTTTTTCTAAAGACCAATGAAAAGCTGAGGAAGGCGGACTACACAGCCTTTAATCTTCACAATATCCATGACATAGCCATTCGTAATACCTTGGCCAAAGTCATGATTGTGGCAGATAAGCAGGGGATTCATTTTAGTTTGGAGACAGTGGGGGTTGTTGAAGAGCTGGCATTGCCGATGTTGGAGGCTATCCGTATCCTATCTATTCTTACTAAAAATGCCTTGGAGGCAACCAGTGAGGCTGAAAATCCGCAGATTTGGGTTGCTTTGTTGGCAGGTGATAGGAGTGTTCGTTTTATCATTGAAAACACTCGTAAGAAAGAAGAACTGAACCCCAGCATTCTCAGTCAAAAGGGTTACTCGACCAAGGAAAGCCACAGTGGACTGGGCTTAGCGACCTTGGAGGATATGGTTTTTCATTATGATTTGAACTTAGATACCCAGCTAGGAGAAACGACCTTTAGACAAGATTTAGAATTGCCATTTAAGGATGAGAAACGAGGGGGAGAGGAATGAGAATTTTAGTTTTAGAAGATGATAGAGTCCAGCAAGGACGGATAGAGCAGACTTTACTAGATATTGGTCGCTCTCGCAATTTAAGATTAGAAATTGATATTGCCAAAAACTATGGAGATGTTGAAAAGTATTCTCAGTATTTTGACCATTACCAACTCTATTTATTGGATTTAGAGATTGATGGAGAGCGTGAACGGGGCTTTCAGGTTGCTCAACAGGTTCGGGAGCGGGATCCTTTTACAAGCATTGTCTTTGTGTCCACGCACTCGGAGGCCTTACCTCTAGCTTTTCGCTACCACTTGTCTGCCTTGGATTTTATTTCCAAGGATCAGCCTGAGGAGGATTACCGTCATCAGCTGGAGCGCTGTCTGGACTATGTACTGGCAGTGGATAAGAGGGAAAATATGCGTCTCTTTACCTATAGTTTTGAGGGGAGACGGGGCTTTACTCTGCCCTACCATGAGATTTTAGCCTTTGAAACCTCAGTGGAATCCCACCGTATCAAGGTCTATTATGCCAATCATTCTATTAAGACCATTTACGGCAGTCTCAAGGATATCGCTGCCAAGGCTGAAAAAGATTACTTTGTCTATGCCAATCGCAATACGTTAGTTAGTTTACAGGCCATTGAAGAGATGACTGCGACAGAAGTGACCCTGTTAGAAGGCTTGCATTTCCCCGTATCACGAACAGCCAGAAGAACACTCAAAAAACACCTCAATGTCTAATATCTGTTAGATTTGAATGAATTTATCAATAAGAATGTCGGAAAATTTTCTGATATTCTTATTTTTTTGAATTCTTTTTCGAATAGATAAGTAAGAGGAAACAGAAAGGAGTTTGGTTTATGTATCTACCAATCTTGTATCCGTGGTTCATTAAATTATTTTTTAAATAAAATTTAATTTAGTTGTTCATTTTCGAAATTTTTTTCGAATAGATAAGTAAGAGGAAAAAGAAAGGAGCATAGTTTATGTATCTACCGATTTTCTATCCATGGTTTATTAAATTATTTTTTAAATAGACTTTAATTTAGTTGTACATTTTCGAAATTTTTTTCGAATAAATAAGTGAGAGGAAAAAGAAAGGAGCCTAGTTCATGTATCTACCAATCTTGTATCCGTGGTTTTTTAAATTATTTTTTAAATAAAATTTAATTTAGTTGTTCATTTTCGGATTGTTTTTCGAATAGATAAGTGAGAGGGAAAAAAGAAAGGAATAAAATAATGAAAGAACATTATTATGGATTTGTTGAGCTGACTTCGGAAGAATTGACCGATATTCAAGGTGGAGAAAATTGGACGAAGACACTTGCAGATTGGTACGTTGGATTTCGTAGAGGTTTAGGTTTTTAGGGGATAAGCGATGAATGAAATGAATGATAAGTGTACTATTGAAGTATTAAAGGAAAGCGACTTAGCTTTGCTGGTGGGTGGTAGCAAGGAAAGTTATCAACGGGGTTTAATTACAGGTTTATTGTTACGTAGTGTATTTATTGGAACTCCATTTTTTAGAGGATAAGATTTAGAAAAAATAGAACAAGAGGAGAAAAAGATGACAAATTTTGACAAAATGGAACAGAACTTTGTAGCTCTTACAGAAGAAGAGTTGATGGATGTGGATGGGGGGATTGCACCAATTATTATTGGTGGTGTAGTTATTAGTTGGAAATTAATTGGAGGTGTAGCTGCGCTTGCTACAGCTTCAGCAGGTGCCGGCATAGCTGCAGGATATTATGCTAATCGACCATAATTTTGGATTTATATATGAGATTTGTTAAATTAATGCTGAAGATTTGGCCTGAGCTTATGGTATTACTTAGTTCAATATCTTATACAATTATCAGGTTGGTAGCTGATGTGAATAAGCTACCCTTACCTACATGGTTTGATGATTTTAATATACCAACAATTTCATTATTTTTAATGGTATTCATTTTATTATATAGAAGTAAAGGAGAAAAGAATGGATAAATTTCAAGTAGTTGATGAGAAAGATTTGCAAGTAATTGAAGGAGGAATTGAACCTATTTCGATTATATTTGGCCTAAGTGCTATTGCATTTGGCGCATTTGGGGCTGGTTACACATTTGGTTCAGATTTGGCTCGTCGTGGGCGTTAGATAATGAATAACCGCAATCTGAATCTTAATACATTGTTACCTAAACTAGCCACTATATTTCCTTTATTGGGAATAACTCTTAATCTCGCGCTTCATGTGATTCGTACAGGTTCGTTAGTATCCTTTAATTGGCAATGGACTTTGGTTGGTTTGCTTTTCGCAGGATATTTTGGTATTTTTCGCAAAGATTTGTCAAAAAATAATCAAAATTATAAATGAAGAACATGAATCTAAAGGATTTTGTGCATGAGAATGGTAGCGTTTTTCCGCTATTCTTGTCAGGTAAATAGGAGTCTAGCATGAAAACATTTTTATTAGGTTTTGCTGAGGGTTATTTTATCGTATCGCTCATAATCTACAACGTAACGTATTTGATGTTGAAAAATCCGATTAATACCCTATTTTATCCATACCCTGTTTTATTTGGGCTCTTTTATCTAGAATATAAGGTCAATAAAAAGCAAGTAGGGTGAGCAGTTAAGAATGACTTGTTAGTCTGCTCCGAAAATGCCTAGAGTATAATCTCAGAATGCATCACATTGGAGTTTAAAAGGAGTAACTATGAATCGTAATTTAGAACGGTGTTATCTATTCTGACTAGGAATAGATCATACCAGAGGTGGCTTAGAAATAGCAGGGACATTAGAAATTGAAGTAATAAATAGGATGTCACAATGTTACCATCAATGATTTATTTGTTCCAAGCTTGCCTAGGGTGTCAGTAAAAAATCAATTTCCTTTCAATAGCATATTTTTAGTAGGCATGACGTTTGTTCTGCCTATTTTTTTATCCCAAAAGTGCATTTGGGAGGGAGATAGGCGCATTTGGGGAGGAAGTCCAGTTTTTGTTTGGGAATTGGGGTAAGATAGTTGTTATCAGATGAGTTTAGGAAAAGGAGATGAATATGAAATTTGGGAAACGTCACTATCGTCCGCAGGTAGATCAGATGGATTGCGGTGTAGCTTCATTAGCCATGATTTTTGGCTACTATGGTAGTTACTATTCTTTGGCTCACTTACGAGAATTGGCCAAGACAACCATGGATGGGACAACGGCTTTGGGCTTGGTCAAGGTGGCAGAGGAGATTGGCTTTGAGACGCGGGCCATTAAGGCGGATATGACGCTCTTTGACTTGCCAGATTTGACCTTTCCTTTTGTTGCTCATGTGCTTAAGGAAGGGAAATTGCTCCACTACTATGTGGTGACTGGGCAGGACAGGGACAACATTCATATTGCCGATCCAGATCCTGGGGTGAAATTGACCAAACTGCCACGTGAGCGTTTTGCGGAAGAATGGACAGGAGTGACGCTTTTTATGGCACCTAGTCCAGACTACAAGCCTCATAAGGATCAAAAAAATGGCCTGCTCTCTTTTATCCCTATATTGGTGAAGCAGCGTGGCTTGATTACCAATATCGTTTTGGCGACACTCTTGGTAACCTTGATTAACATTGTGGGTTCTTATTATCTGCAGTCTATCATTGATACCTATGTGCCAGATCAGATGCGTTCGACGCTGGGAATTATTTCTATTGGGCTGGTTATCGTCTATATTCTCCAGCAGATCTTGTCTTACGCTCAGGAGTATCTCTTACTTGTTTTTGGGCAACGTTTGTCCATTGATGTGATTTTATCCTATATCAAGCATGTTTTTCACCTGCCGATGTCCTTTTTTGCGACACGCAGGACAGGGGAAATTGTTTCTCGTTTTACAGATGCTAACAGTATCATCGATGCACTGGCTTCGACTATTCTTTCGATTTTCCTAGATGTGTCAACGGTTATCATTATTTCCCTTGTTTTATTTTCACAGAATACCAATCTCTTTTTCATGACCTTATTGGCGCTTCCTATCTACACAGTGATTATCTTTGCCTTTATGAAGCCGTTTGAAAAGATGAATCGGGATACCATGGAAGCCAATGCGGTTTTATCTTCTTCTATCATTGAGGACATCAACGGTATTGAGACTATCAAGTCCTTGACTAGTGAAAGTTCACGTTATCAAAAGATTGACAAGGAATTTGTGGATTATCTGAAGAAATCCTTTACCTATAGTCGGGCAGAGAGTCAGCAAAAGGCTCTGAAAAAAGTTGCCCATCTCTTGCTCAATGTCGGCATTCTCTGGATGGGGGCTGTTCTGGTCATGGATGGCAAGATGAGTTTGGGACAGTTGATTACCTATAATACCTTGCTGGTTTACTTTACCAATCCTTTGGAAAATATCATCAACCTGCAAACCAAACTTCAGACAGCGCAGGTTGCCAATAACCGTCTAAATGAGGTTTATCTGGTAGCTTCTGAGTTTGAGGAGAAGAAAACAGTTGAGGATCTGAGCTTGATGAAGGGAGATATGACCTTCAAGCAGGTTTCCTACAAGTATGGCTATGGTCGAGACGTCTTGTCGGATATCAATTTGACTATTCCGCAGGGTTCTAAGGTGGCTTTTGTGGGGATTTCGGGGTCAGGTAAGACGACCTTGGCTAAGATGATGGTTAATTTTTACGACCCAAGTCAGGGAGAGATTAGTCTGGGTGGTGTCAATCTCAATCAGATTGATAAAAAAGCCCTGCGCCAGTATATCAACTATCTGCCTCAACAACCCTATGTCTTTAACGGGACGATTTTGGAGAATCTTCTCCTTGGAGCCAAGGAAGGGACGACTCAAGAGGATATCTTACGGGCGGTTGAATTGGCAGAGATTCGGGAGGATATTGAGCGCATGCCACTGAATTACCAGACAGAGTTGACTTCGGATGGGGCAGGAATCTCAGGTGGTCAACGTCAGAGAATCGCTCTGGCGCGTGCTCTCTTGACAGATGCGCCTGTCTTGATTTTGGATGAGGCAACTAGCAGTCTGGATATCTTGACTGAGAAGCGAATTGTCGATAATCTCATGGCTTTAGACAAGACCTTGATTTTCATTGCTCACCGCTTGACCATTGCTGAGCGGACAGAGAAGGTTGTTGTCTTGGATCAGGGCAAGATTGTTGAAGAAGGAAATCATGCTGATTTACTTGCACAGGGTGGCTTTTACGCCCATTTGGTGAATAGCTAGAAAGAGGAGAGGATGAAACCAGAATTTTTAGAAAGTGCGGAGTTTTATAATCGTCGTTACCATAATTTTTCCAGTCGGGTGATTGTCCCCATGTCCCTTCTGCTTGTGTTTTTACTTGGCTTTGCAATATTTGCAGAGAAGGAGATGAGTTTGTCTACTAGAGCTACTGTCGAGCCTAGTCGAATCCTTGCAAATATCCAGTCAACTAGCAACAATCGTATTCTTGTTAATCATTTGGAAGAAAATAAGCTGGTAAAAAAGGGAGAACTGTTAGTTCAATATCAAGAAGGGGCAGAGGGTGTCCAAGCGGAGGCCTATGCTAGTCAGTTGGACATGCTTAAGGATCAAAAAAAGCAATTGGAGTATTTGCAGAAGAGCCTGCAAGAAGGGGAGAATCACTTTCCAGAGGAGGATAAATTTGGCTATCAAGCCACCTTTCGCGACTACCTCAGCCAAGCGGCTAGTCTTAGGGCTAGTACATCGCAACAAAATGAGACCATCGCGTCCCAGAATGCAGCAACTAGCCAAACCCAAGTCGAAATCGGGAACCTCATCAGCCAAACAGAGGCTAAAATTCGCGATTACCAGACAGCTAAGTCAGCTATTGAAACAGGTACTTCCTTGGCCAGTCAGAATCTAGCCTACTCTCTCTACCAGTCCTACAAGTCTCAGGGCGAGGAAAATCAGCAAGCTAAGGCTCAGGCAATTTCGCAGGTAGAAGCACAGCTTTCTCAGTTAGAATCTAGTCTTGCTACTTACCGTGTTCAGTATGCAGGTTCGGGTGCCCAACAAGCCTACGCGTCAGGCTTAAGCAGTCAATTAGAGTCCCTTAAATCCCAACATTTGTCTAAGGTTGGTCAGGAATTGACCCTACTAGCCCAGAAAATCTTGGAGGCAGAGTCAGGTAAGAAGGTACAGGGAAATCTTTTAGACAAGGGGAAAATTACGGCTAGTGAGGATGGGGTGCTTCACCTTAATCCTGAGACCAGTGATTCTACCATGGTTGCAGAGGGGATCCTGCTAGCCCAACTCTATCCGTCCTTGGAAAAAGAAGGGAAGGCCAAACTCACAGCTTATCTTAGTTCAAAAGATGTAGCAAGGATCAAGGTCGGTGATTCTGTACGTTATACGACAACTCATGATGCCAAGAATCAACTTTTCCTAGATTCTACTATTACAAGTATCGATGCGACAGCGACCAAGACTGAAAAAGGGAATTTCTTTAAAATTGAGGCGGAGACTAATCTAACTTCGGAGCAGGCTGAAAAACTTCGGTACGGGGTGGAAGGTCGCCTGCAGATGATTACAGGCAAGAAAAGTTACCTACGTTATTATTTGGATCAATTTTTGAACAAAGAGTAATGTTCGTGTTTTTAGAGTTAAATAATTTTTAAACTGTGAGAAAGATTTTTCTTGCAGTTTTTTCTTTATGATTTTTGAAATTCAACTGTTATTTATTCGGTTGAATTCTTGTAATTTTATGTTTTTTGTGGTAGAATGTGCTCAAGTAATACGAAAGGCGAACTTTAAAATGTCAAAACAATTGATCTATTCGGGAAAAGCTAAAGATATCTATACAACTGAGGATGAAAATCTTATTATTTCAACTTACAAGGACCAGGCGACTGCTTTCAATGGTGTCAAGAAGGAGCAGATTGCAGGTAAGGGAGTGTTGAATAATCAGATTTCATCTTTTATTTTTGAGAAATTAAATGCGGCTGGTGTGGCGACTCACTTTTTGGAGAAGCTTTCAGATACGGAACAACTCAATAAAAAGGTTAAGATTATTCCTTTGGAAGTCGTGCTCCGCAACTATACAGCTGGTTCCTTTTCAAAACGTTTTGGTGTAGACGAAGGTATCGTATTTGAGACTCCGATTGTCGAATTTTACTACAAAAATGATGATTTGGATGATCCATTTATCAATGACGAGCATGTGAAATTCCTAAAGATTGCGGATGATCAGCAAATCGCCTACTTGAAGGAAGAAACCCGTCGTATCAATGAACTTTTGAAAGGCTGGTTTGCTGAGATTGGGCTTAAGTTGATTGACTTTAAGCTAGAGTTCGGTTTTGATAAGGATGGCAAGATTATCTTAGCAGATGAATTTTCACCAGACAACTGTCGTTTGTGGGATGCGGATGGTAACCACATGGATAAGGATGTTTTCCGTAGGGGACTAGGTGAATTAACCGATGTTTATGAAGTTGTTTGGGAGAAGCTGCAAGGTTTGAAATAATCTGTTTGCAACGGAAAACCTTCGTCTCTCAACTAAAAGGACTCAGGCTGAAAAGGTCCCCCAGACCTTTTCACTCCGTAGGGGATTGGGAGAACTAACAGATGTTTACGAGATTGTCTGGGAAAAGTTGCAGGGTTTGAAATAACAACCTCAAGGTCGTTGGAACATTGTAAAAGCTGAAATAAAGGAATAAGGATTGATGGATAAACGTATTTTTGTTGAAAAAAAGGCTGATTTTCAGGTCAAGTCAGAGAGTTTGGTGAGAGAACTCCAGCACAACTTGGGACTTTCAAGCTTGAAAAGTATTCGCATCGTGCAAGTGTATGATGTATTTGACTTGGCAGAGGACCTGTTTGCACCTGCAGAGAAACACATCTTCTCTGAGCAGGTGACAGACCATGTCTTGGATGAAGCTGCTGTACAGGCGGATCTTGCTAACTATGCTTTCTTTGCCATTGAAAGCCTGCCAGGTCAATTTGACCAGCGTGCAGCATCTTCACAGGAAGCCTTGCTTTTACTAGGAAGTTCGAGTGATGTAACGGTTAATACTGCTCAACTTTATTTGGTCAATAAAGATATTGATGCGACGGAGTTAGAGGCGGTCAAGAACTATCTGCTCAACCCAGTTGATTCTCGTTTCAAGGACATCACGACAGGGATTGCCAAGCAGGAATTTTCAGAGTCAGACAAGACCATTCCAAAATTGACTTTCTTTGAAAGCTATACAGCAGAAGACTTTGCTCGCTACAAGGCTGAGCAAGGGATGGCCATGGAAGTGGATGATTTGCTCTTTATCCAAGAATATTTCAAGTCAATCGGGCGCGTGCCAACTGAGACAGAGCTCAAGGTTTTGGATACTTACTGGTCTGACCACTGCCGTCACACAACTTTTGAGACAGAGTTGAAACACATCGACTTTTCAGCTTCTAAATTTCAAAAGCAATTGCAGTCAACCTATGACAAGTATATTGCCATGCGTGATGAGTTGGGGCGTTCTGAAAAACCTCAAACCTTGATGGATATGGCGACTATTTTCGGTCGTTATGAGCGTGCTAATGGACGTTTGGATGATATGGAAGTGTCAGACGAAATCAATGCTTGCTCAGTAGAAATCGAAGTGGATATTGATGGTGTGAAAGAGCCATGGCTCCTCATGTTCAAGAATGAAACTCACAACCACCCAACGGAAATTGAGCCATTTGGTGGGGCTGCTACCTGTATCGGTGGAGCCATTCGTGACCCATTGTCAGGTCGCTCATATGTTTACCAAGCCATGCGGATCTCAGGTGCTGGTGATATTACAGCACCGATTTCAGAAACTCGCGCTGGGAAATTGCCACAACAGGTCATTTCTAAGACAGCGGCTCATGGTTATTCTTCATACGGTAACCAAATTGGGCTTGCGACGACCTACGTTCGTGAGTATTTCCACCCAGGCTTTGTAGCTAAACGTATGGAACTTGGTGCCGTTGTTGGTGCGGCTCCTAAGGGCAATGTTGTCCGTGAAAAACCGGAAGCGGGAGATGTGATTATTCTCCTTGGAGGTAAGACTGGACGTGATGGTGTCGGTGGTGCGACAGGTTCTTCTAAGGTTCAAACAGTTGAGTCCGTGGAAACTGCTGGAGCTGAAGTTCAAAAAGGGAATGCTATCGAAGAACGTAAGATTCAGCGCCTCTTCCGTAATGGCGATGTGACTCGTCTCATCAAGAAATCCAACGACTTTGGTGCTGGTGGTGTCTGTGTAGCCATCGGTGAATTGGCAGACGGTCTTGAAATCCACCTCAACAAGGTGCCTCTTAAATACCAGGGCTTGAATGGTGCCGAAATTGCCATCTCTGAATCTCAAGAACGGATGGCAGTCGTGGTTCGTCCTGAGGATGTAGATGCCTTCGTTGCTGAATGTAACAAAGAAAATATTGATGCTGTTGTGGTTGCGACAGTGACGGAAAAACCAAATCTAGTCATGCACTGGAATGGTGAAACCATTGTCGACTTGGAGCGTCGTTTCCTTGATACCAATGGTGTGCGCGTGGTCGTCGATGCCAAAGTTGTGGACAAGGATGTCACACTCCCAGAAGAACGTCAAACATCTGCTGACACACTTGAAGCAGATACCCTTACGGTTCTATCTGACCTCAACCATGCGAGTCAAAAAGGATTACAGACTATCTTTGACTGCTCTGTTGGACGCTCAACGGTTAATCACCCACTTGGTGGTCGTTACCAACTCACACCAACTGAGGCATCTGTGCAGAAATTGCCAGTTCAACACGGTGTGACTCATACTGCGTCAGTCATGGCTCAAGGATTCAACCCATATGTAGCTGAATGGTCTCCATACCACGGTGCTGCCTATGCGGTGATCGAAGCAACTGCTCGTTTGGTTGCTGCTGGTGCCAACTGGTCTAAGGCTCGCTTCTCTTACCAAGAGTACTTCGAGCGCATGGACAAACAAGCTGAGCGTTTTGGTCAGCCAGTAGCAGCTCTCCTAGGCTCTATCGAGGCACAAATTCAGCTTGGTTTGCCATCTATCGGTGGTAAGGACTCTATGTCTGGTACTTTTGAAGAATTGACAGTGCCACCAACCTTGGTCGCTTTTGGGGTGACGACGGCAGATAGCCGTAAGGTCCTCTCTCCAGAGTTCAAAACTGCTGGTGAAAATATCTACTACATCCCAGGTCAAGCCCTCTCTGCAGAAATTGATTTTGACTTGATTAAGTCTAACTTTGCTCAGTTTGAAGACATCCAAGCTGGTCACAAAGTGATTTCTGCATCAGCTGTCAAATATGGTGGTGTGGTTGAAAGTTTGGCACTTGCTACTTTTGGAAATCATATCGGTGCAGAAGTAACCTTGCCTGAACTTGAAACGGCTTTGACAGCTCAATTGGGTGGATTTGTCTTTACATCTCCTGAAGAAATTGCTGGAGTAGAGAGAATCGGTCAAACGAAAGCAGACTTTACACTCCTTGTCAACGGTGTGAAGCTAGATGGACACAAACTTGACAGTGCCTTCCAAGGAAAACTGGAAGAAGTTTACCCAACAGAGTTTGCCCAAGCGAAAGAGCTGGAAGAAGTTCCAGCTGTCGCTTCTGACGTAATCATCCAAGCTAAAGAAACAGTTGAAAAACCTGTAGTTTACATTCCAGTCTTCCCAGGCACCAACTCAGAATATGATTCAGCCAAGGCATTCGAAAAAGAAGGTGCAGAGGTTAACTTGGTGCCATTTGTGACCTTGAATGAAGAAGCCATTGTCAAGTCAGTTGAAACTATGGTTGACAATATCGGCAAGGCTAACATCCTCTTCTTTGCAGGTGGATTCTCAGCTGCGGACGAACCAGATGGATCAGCCAAGTTTATCGTCAACATCCTGCTCAATGAAAAAGTGCGTGCAGCTATTGATAGCTTTATCGCCCGTGGTGGCTTGATTATTGGTATCTGTAATGGATTCCAGGCCTTGGTCAAATCAGGTCTTCTTCCATACGGAAACTTTGAAGATGCTAGCAGTACTAGTCCAACCCTCTTCTACAATGATGCCAACCAACACGTGGCCAAGATGGTGGAAACCCGTATTGCCAACATTAACTCACCATGGTTGGCTGGTGTGCAAGTGGGTGATATCCACGCCATTCCTGTTTCGCACGGTGAAGGGAAATTTGTCGTGACGGCTGAGGAATTCGCTGAACTCCGTGACAATGGACAAATCTTTAGCCAATACGTGGACTTCGAAGGCAAACCAAGTATGGATTCTAAGTACAATCCAAATGGTTCTGTAAATGCTATAGAGGGAATTACTAGCAAGAACGGACAAATCATCGGTAAAATGGGACACTCAGAACGTTATGAAGACGGTCTTTTCCAAAATATCCCAGGCAATAAAGACCAGCACCTGTTCGCGTCAGCGGTTAAATATTTCACTGGAAAATAAGACTTGCAGATTTTCTAATAGATAGTATCAGTAATGTAAAAGTCATGTAGATTTAGCTCTTGGTGCTACACAAATAAAAATTAGGTATATAAAATGACATACGAAGTAAAATCTCTTAATGAAGAATGTGGTGTTTTCGGTATCTGGGGACATCCAGATGCTGCTAAATTGACCTATTTTGGTCTCCATAGTCTTCAGCACCGTGGTCAGGAGGGGGCAGGAATCCTCTCCAATGACCAAGGGAAACTAAAGCGGCATCGCGATATGGGCCTTCTATCAGAAGTCTTCAGAAATCCTGCTAACTTAGATAAATTGACAGGAACTGGTGCGATTGGGCATGTGCGTTATGCGACTGCTGGCGAAGCTTCTGTAGATAACATCCAGCCCTTCCTCTTCCGTTTTCACGATATGCAGTTTGGATTGGCTCATAATGGAAATCTGACCAATGCAGCCTCTCTCAAGAAAGAACTGGAACAAAGAGGAGCGATTTTCAGCGCGACTTCGGACTCGGAAATCTTGGCTCACCTCATTCGTCGCAGCCACAATCCGAACTTAATGGGAAAAATCAAGGAGGCGCTCAGTCTAGTTAAAGGTGGCTTTGCCTATATCTTGCTGTTTGAGGATAAGTTAATTGCTGCTCTTGACCCCAATGGTTTCCGTCCGCTTTCTATCGGGAAAATGGCCAACGGAGCGGTGGTTGTTTCATCTGAAACCTGTGCTTTTGAGGTTATTGGTGCTGAATGGATTCGTGATTTGAAGCCAGGTGAGATTGTGATTATTGATGACAAGGGCATCCAGTATGATAGCTATACAGATGATACTCAGTTAGCAATCTGTTCTATGGAGTATATCTATTTTGCCCGCCCTGATTCTAACATTCATGGTGTCAATGTCCATACGGCTCGCAAACGTATGGGTGCTCAATTGGCGCGTGAATTCAAGCACGAGGCAGATATTGTGGTCGGTGTGCCCAATTCTTCCCTCAGCGCGGCTATGGGATTTGCGGAAGAATCAGGTTTACCAAATGAAATGGGCCTCATCAAGAACCAATACACCCAACGCACCTTTATCCAACCAACTCAAGAATTGCGGGAGCAAGGGGTGCGGATGAAACTATCTGCTGTTTCTGGTGTTGTAAAAGGCAAGCGTGTGGTTATGGTTGATGACTCTATTGTACGCGGAACAACCTCTCGTCGTATCGTTCAGCTCTTGAAAGAAGCGGGTGCAACTGAGGTTCACGTTGCTATTGGCAGTCCAGCGCTAGCTTATCCATGCTTCTACGGGATTGATATCCAGACCCGTCAGGAGCTGATTGCAGCTAATCATACGGTCGAAGAAACTCGCCAAATCATTGGTGCGGACAGTCTGACTTATCTTTCTGTTGAGGGGTTGATTGATTCAATTGGTATTGAAACAGATGCGCCAAATGGTGGTCTCTGTGTCGCTTACTTTGACGGTGACTACCCAACACCTCTCTACGATTATGAAGAAGACTATCGTCGAAGTTTGGAAGAAAAGACCAGTTTTTACAAATAGATGACAGATTTTCCGTTAAAGAAAAGGAATATAAAAATGACAAATAAGAATGCTTATACTTCACGTCTCACTACTGACTAAAAGCTAAAGCATTTGTCAGTAGACGCTTTGTCCTATAGGATCAAAGCTAGAGCCCTGACTAGTATTTTTAGATAAAATAATTGTTTATCTAAAAATACGTCGCAATCTTCTCAAAGAAAAGGAAAAATAAAATGGCAAATAAAAATGCTTATGCTCGATCTGGTGTGGATGTTGAAGCGGGTTATGAAGTTGTTGAACGAATCAAAAAGCACGTGGCTCGTACGGAGCGCGCAGGTGTTATGGGAGCTCTTGGTGGTTTCGGTGGTATGTTTGACCTTTCAAAAACAGGTGTCAAAGAACCTGTCTTGATTTCAGGGACTGATGGTGTCGGAACTAAGCTCATGCTGGCTATTAAGTACGACAAGCACGATACCATCGGTCAGGACTGTGTAGCCATGTGTGTCAATGATATCATCGCTGCAGGTGCAGAGCCCCTCTATTTCCTTGACTACGTCGCAACTGGCAAGAATGAACCAGCTAAGCTAGAACAAGTGGTTGCTGGTGTGGCAGAAGGTTGTGTGCAGGCAGGCGCTGCCCTCATCGGTGGGGAAACAGCTGAAATGCCTGGTATGTATGGTGAAGATGACTACGACTTGGCTGGTTTTGCAGTCGGCGTAGCTGAAAAATCTCAAATCATAGACGGTTCAAAAGTAGCTGAAGGTGATGTCCTTCTCGGGCTTGCTTCGAGTGGTATTCACTCAAATGGTTTCTCACTCGTGCGTCGTGTTTTTACCGACTACACAGGTGAGGAAGTCTTGCCAGAATTGGAAGGCAAGCAACTCAAGGAAGTTCTTCTTGAGCCGACTCGTATCTATGTCAAGGCTGTTTTGCCACTCATCAAGGAAGAGTTAGTCAACGGTATTGCCCACATCACTGGTGGTGGCTTTATCGAAAATGTCCCTCGTATGTTTGCAGCTGACTTGGCTGCTGAGATTGAAGAAGACAAGGTTCCCGTGCTTCCAATTTTCAAAGCCCTTGAAAAATACGGTCAGATCAAACATGAGGAAATGTTTGAAATCTTCAATATGGGTGTGGGGCTTATGCTGGCAGTTAGCCCTGAAAATGTAAGTCGTGTCAAGGAATTGTTGGATGAACCAGTCTATGAAATTGGTCGTATCGTCAAGAAAGAAAACGAAAGTGTCATCATCAAATGAAAAAAATAGCGGTTTTTGCCTCTGGTAATGGCTCAAATTTTCAGGTGATAGCGGAACAATTTCCAGTAGAGTTTGTCTTTTCAGACCATCGTGACGCCTATGTGCTCGAACGTGCAGACAAGCTCGGCGTTCTGTCCTATGCTTTTGAACTCAAGGAGTTTGACAACAAGGCAGACTACGAAGCAGCCCTTGTCGAACTCTTGGAAAAGCACCAGATTGACTGGGTTTGTCTAGCAGGCTACATGAAAATTGTTGGGCCTACTTTACTAGCAGCTTATGAAGGTCGGATTATCAACATTCATCCAGCCTACTTGCCAGAATTTCCAGGAGCTCATGGGATTGAGGATGCTTGGAATGCTGACGTGGATCAGTCTGGTGTGACCATTCACTGGGTGGATTCGGGTGTGGATACAGGAAAGGTTATCAAACAAGTGCGTGTGCCACGGCTGGCTGATGATACGATTGAAAGTTTTGAAACTCGGATTCATGAGGCAGAGTACAAGTTGTATCCAGAGGTTCTGGATAGCTTGGGAGTTGCACGAAAATAAGATCGAAGTCAAGTTTTGATTGCGCAATCTTGCTGGGAGAAAAAATGATTGAACTGAAATTAGTAGATGAGAGCAGTTTTCAGGCAGTGCTGGATTTGAAAATATCTGAAGCTGATAAACGAGCACGTTTCGTGGCTCCAAATGTACGCTCTTTAGCTGATGCATGGCTCTACCGGAAAAACGAAGATGTGTTTCCGATGGCGATCTATTGGGATAAGCAAGTGGTTGGCTTTCTCCTGCTGGAAATAGACAAGGATGAAGCGGAATACTTTATCTGGCGGATAATGATTGGCCAACAGTACCAAGGAAGAGGTTATGGACGAAAAGCTGTGGAAGTTCTGATCAAAAAGGCTCAGATGGATAGCACTTGCAATCATATTATCGCAGATTATGTGGTTGGAAATGAAAAAATGAAGCACCTGTTGACTAGTTTGGGTTTTCAGGAAACAGGATTTATAGAAGAAAATAACGAAGTCGCTATGCGCTTGGACCTAAAGAAAGAGGAATAGAATGACGAAAAAAGCTTTAATCAGCGTCTCAGATAAAGCGGGCATTGTTGAATTTGCCCAAGAACTTAAAAAACTTGGTTGGGAGATTATCTCGACAGGTGGGACCAAGGTTGCCCTTGATAATGCTGGGGTAGACACCATTGCGATTGATGATGTGACTGGTTTTCCAGAAATGATGGACGGTCGTGTCAAGACCCTTCATCCAAATATCCACGGTGGACTCCTCGCTCGTCGTGATTTGGATAGTCACCTGGAAGCGGCCAAAGACAATCAAATCGAGCTCATTGACCTTGTAGTGGTCAATCTCTATCCCTTTAAAGAAACGATTCTCAAACCAGACGTAACTTATGCTGATGCGGTGGAGAATATCGATATCGGTGGGCCATCTATGCTTCGTTCAGCAGCGAAAAATCATGCCAGTGTTACAGTTGTGGTAGATCCTGCTGACTACGCTGTGGTTTTGGACGAGTTGTCAGCCAATGGTGAAACGACTTATGAAACTCGCCAACGTTTGGCGGCTAAGGTTTTCCGTCATACAGCGGCTTATGACGCCTTGATTGCAGAGTATTTCACAGCTCAAGTGGGCGAAAGCAAACCTGAAAAGCTGACCTTGACCTATGACCTCAAGCAAGCTATGCGTTACGGTGAAAATCCTCAGCAGGATGCAGACTTCTACCAAAAAGCCTTGCCGACAGACTACTCCATTGCTTCAGCCAAACAGCTCAACGGTAAAGAATTGTCCTTTAACAATATCCGTGACGCTGATGCTGCTATCCGTATCATCCGTGACTTCAAAGACCGTCCAACCGTTGTGGCTCTCAAACACATGAACCCATGTGGAATCGGTCAGGCTGATGACATCGAGACTGCTTGGAACTACGCTTATGAGTCTGACCCAGTGTCTATCTTTGGTGGTATCGTTGTTCTTAACCGTGAGGTGGATGCTGCGACAGCTGAGAAGATGCACGGCGTTTTCCTTGAAATCATTATCGCACCAAGCTATACCGATGAGGCGCTAGCCATTTTGACCAATAAAAAGAAAAACTTGCGTATCCTTTCCTTGCCATTTGATGCTCAAGAGGCTAGCGAAGTGGAAGCAGAATACACAGGCGTAGTAGGTGGACTTCTGGTGCAAAACCAAGACGTGGTCAAGGAAAGCCCAGCCGATTGGCAAGTGGTGACCAAACGCCAGCCAACCGAGACAGAAGCGACTGCTCTTGAGTTCGCTTGGAAGGCTATCAAGTACGTCAAATCAAACGGTATCATCGTGACCAATGACCACATGACACTTGGTGTTGGCCCAGGTCAAACCAACCGTGTGGCTTCAGTCCGTATCGCCATCGAACAAGCTAAAGACCGCCTTGACGGCGCTGTTCTTGCTTCTGATGCCTTCTTCCCATTTGCGGATAACGTGGAAGAAATTGCCAAAGCAGGTATCAAGGCTATCATCCAGCCAGGTGGGTCCGTCCGTGATCAGGAATCCATCGAAGCTGCTGATAAATACGGCTTGACCATGGTCTTCACAGGCGTGAGACATTTTAGACATTAAGAACGTAAAGGAAAGAAAACAGTTTCTTTCCTTTTTTTGATTAAAAGACAGAACGAAACAGGATTAAAACGAACGTTTGTGATATAATATTAGTAAATAATTCGCAAAAGAGGTTGAGAGATGAAGCTGTTAGTTGTCGGTTCTGGTGGTCGTGAACATGCGATTGCTAAGAAGTTGCTTGAGTCAAAAGAGGTAGAAAAGGTTTTTGTAGCTCCTGGAAATGACGGAATGACTCTGGATGGTTTGGAGTTGGTAAATATCTCTATTTCCGAACATTCTAAATTGATTGAGTTTGCAAAAACCAACGATATTGCTTGGACCTTTATTGGTCCAGATGATGCCCTTGCGACTGGTATCGTGGATGATTTCCATGCAGCTGGTCTCAAAGCCTTTGGTCCGACAAGATTGGCAGCTGAGCTGGAGTGGTCCAAGGATTTTGCCAAGGAAATCATGGTCAAATACGGCGTTCCGACAGCAGCCTATGGCACGTTCTCAGATTTCGAGGAAGCCAAGGCCTATATCGAAAAGCAGGGTGCGCCTATCGTAGTCAAGGCGGATGGCTTGGCGCTTGGGAAAGGTGTCGTTGTTGCGGAGACGGTTGAGCAAGCAGTCGAAACCACTCATGAGATGCTTTTGGACAATAAATTTGGGGACTCAGGTGCGCGTGTGGTTATTGAGGAATTCCTCGACGGAGAGGAATTTTCACTTTTTGCCTTTGTCAATGGTGATAAGTTCTACATCATGCCAACGGCTCAGGACCACAAACGTGCCTATGATGGCGACAAAGGGCCTAACACGGGTGGTATGGGTGCCTATGCGCCAGTTCCACACTTGCCACAGAGCGTGATTGACACAGCAGTGGAGACTATTGTCAAGCCAGTCCTAGAGGGCATGATCCAAGAAGGGCGTCCATATCTGGGAGTTCTTTACGCAGGGCTTATCTTGACAGCTGATGGACCTAAGGTTATCGAGTTTAATGCTCGCTTTGGAGATCCTGAAACTCAGATTATTCTACCTCGATTAACCTCTGATTTTGCCCAAAATATTACGGATATCCTCGATGGCAAGGAGCCAAACATCACCTGGACGGACAAGGGTGTGACTCTGGGTGTGGTTGTCGCATCTAACGGTTATCCGCTAGACTATGAAAAAGGTGTCAAGTTACCAGCCAAGACAGAAGGTGACATTATCACCTATTATGCAGGGGCTAAGTTTGCGGAAAATAGCAGAGCACTGTTATCAAACGGCGGACGTGTCTATATGCTCGTCACCACAGCAGATACTGTCAAAGAAACTCAAGACACCATCTACCAAGAACTCGCCCAACAAAAAACAGAAGGCCTCTTTTACCGAAAAGATATCGGAAGTAAAGCTATTCGATAAAGGTATAAGAAAAAGCGATGCAGTCGTCAAGTACGTTAATAGTCGTTTGATTTGCGAGCGTTAGCGAGCTAATATAGAACAATCACCGCTGTTGTGCAAGAACGATTGAATGACAATACAATTGTTCAGGGAAATTGGAAGACCTTGGGCTTCCGATTTAGGCATGAGACACCTTTGGTGGCTGCTGCCGTCCCTCACAACCTAAGGTGATTGAAAAAAGAAAGGAAAGAAAAGGAAAATCATGACCAAACCAATTATTTCCATCATCATGGGCTCAAAATCCGACTGGGCAACCATGAAAAAAACAGCAGAAGTCCTAGACCGCTTCGGTGTAGCCTACGAAAAGAAAGTTGTTTCTGCACACCGTACACCAGACCTCATGTTTAAACATGCGGAGGAAGCACGTAGTCGCGGTATCAAGGTCATCATAGCGGGTGCTGGAGGCGCAGCCCATTTGCCAGGTATGGTCGCAGCTAAAACAACCCTTCCAGTCATTGGGGTGCCCGTCAAATCACGTGCCCTTAGTGGCGTGGACTCGCTCTATTCTATCGTTCAGATGCCGGGCGGTGTGCCTGTGGCGACAATGGCTATTGGTGAAGCTGGTGCGACAAATGCGGCTCTCTTTGCCCTCCGTCTCCTCTCAGTAGAGGACCAAGCTATTGCGACAGCTTTGGCAGATTTTGCAGAAGAACAAGGAAAAATCGCAGAGGAGTCGACGAATGAGCTCATCTAAAACAATCGGCATTATCGGTGGTGGTCAACTGGGTCAGATGATGGCCATTTCTGCTATCTATATGGGTCACAAGGTTATCGCGCTGGATCCTGCGGCGGATTGCCCGGCCTCTCGCGTTGCGGAAATCATCGTGGCTCCTTATGACGATGTGGATGCCCTTCGTCAGCTGGCGGACCGCTGTGATGTTCTCACTTATGAATTTGAAAATGTCGATGCCGACGGTTTGGATGCTGTTATCAAGGATGGACAACTCCCTCAAGGAACCGATCTACTTCGCATCTCCCAAAACCGGATTTTTGAAAAGGACTTCCTTTCTAACAAGGCTCAAGTAACGGTGGCTCCTTACAAGGTTGTAAATTCTAGTCAAGACTTGGCGGAGATTGACCTGTCCAAAAACTATGTCCTCAAGACTGCGACTGGTGGCTATGACGGGCATGGGCAAAAGGTCATTCGCTCAGAAGCAGACTTGGAAGAAGCCTATGAACTAGCAGACTCAGCAGATTGTGTCTTGGAAGAATTTGTCAATTTTGACCTTGAAATTTCTGTCATCGTGTCAGGAAATGGCAAGGACGTGACGGTTTTCCCAGTTCAGGAAAATATCCACCGTAACAACATCCTGTCAAAAACCATCGTGCCAGCTCGCATTTCAGAAAGTCTAGCTGAAAAAGCCAAAGCCATGGCTGTGCGAATTGCTGAACAACTTAACTTATCTGGAACGCTTTGCGTGGAAATGTTTGCGACCGCTGATGACATCATTGTCAATGAAATTGCCCCACGACCACACAACTCTGGGCACTACTCTATCGAAGCTTGTGACTTTTCACAATTTGATACACATATTCTGGGCGTTCTGGGAGCACCATTACCAGCTATCAAACTGCATGCCCCAGCCGTTATGTTTAATGTCCTCGGCCAGCATGTCGAGGCTGCTGAAAAATATGTCACAGAAAATCCAAGCGCCCACCTCCACATGTATGGTAAAATAGAAGCGAAGCACAACCGCAAAATGGGGCATGTGACTTTGTTTAGTGATGCGCCGGATGAGGTTGAGGAGTTTGGGAAAGGAATTGATTGGTAGGTGAAGACTATGATTCAAATCATTGTTAACGCTTTTGTTGAAAAGGATAAGACTGGAGCAGTCGTGGAAGTCTTGTATGCTAGCAGTGATCATGAAAAGGTGAAGGCTAAATATGAAGAGCTAATTGCTCAATATCCTGAAAACTATTTAGCAATTTATGATTTACCATTGGATACCGATCTCAATGAATTACTACACTATCCATCT
Organism: Streptococcus mitis; assembly: GCF_946188375.1. Classification (GTDB taxonomy): domain Bacteria; phylum Bacillota; class Bacilli; order Lactobacillales; family Streptococcaceae; genus Streptococcus; species Streptococcus mitis_CX. The sequence continues at coordinate 92,213 of NZ_CAMHUS010000004.1, read as the reverse complement.
GTGTTTATAGGAAAAGAGGAGTTTGAGTAGAAATCTTGGTTTACCTAGATAGCTTATTCCCAACAGCTTAAGAAGAAAGGAAAAATGAACAACATGATCAACCGTTACTCTCGCCCTGAGATGGCGAACATTTGGAGTGAAGAAAATAAATACCGTGCTTGGCTTGAGGTGGAAATCTTGGCTGACGAGGCATGGGCTGAGTTGGGAGAAATCCCTAAGGAAGATGTGGCTTTAATTCGCGAAAAAGCGGACTTTGATATCGACCGTATTTTGGAGATTGAGCAGGAAACTCGTCACGATGTGGTTGCCTTCACACGTGCGGTTTCTGAAACGCTTGGCGAAGAGCGCAAGTGGGTTCATTACGGTTTGACATCAACTGACGTGGTGGATACGGCTTACGGTTACCTCTACAAGCAGGCCAACGACATCATCCGTCGTGACCTTGAAAATTTCACCAACATCATCGCTGATAAGGCTAAGGAGCACAAGTTTACCATCATGATGGGTCGTACCCACGGTGTGCACGCTGAACCTACAACCTTTGGTCTGAAATTGGCAACTTGGTATAGCGAAATGAAGCGCAATATCGAGCGTTTCGAGCATGCAGCTGCTGGTGTAGAAGCTGGTAAAATCTCTGGTGCGGTTGGGAACTTTGCCAACATCCCACCATTTGTGGAGCAATACGTCTGCGACAAGCTTGGTATCCGTGCTCAAGAAATCTCTACACAGGTGCTTCCTCGTGATCTTCATGCTGAGTACTTTGCAGTTCTTGCCAGCATCGCGACTTCTATCGAACGTATGGCGACTGAGATTCGCGGTTTGCAAAAGTCTGAACAACGTGAAGTGGAAGAATTCTTTGCTAAAGGGCAAAAAGGGTCTTCAGCAATGCCTCACAAACGCAACCCGATAGGTTCTGAAAATATGACAGGTCTTGCGCGTGTTATCCGTGGTCACATGATTACAGCCTATGAAAACGTTGCTCTCTGGCACGAACGCGACATTTCCCACTCATCAGCTGAGCGTATCATCACACCAGATACAACTATTTTGATTGATTACATGCTCAACCGTTTTGGAAATATCGTTAAGAACTTGACCGTCTTCCCAGAAAACATGATCCGCAACATGAACTCAACCTTCGGTCTAATCTTTAGCCAACGTGCCATGTTGACCTTGATTGAAAAAGGCATGACCCGCGAACAAGCCTATGACTTGGTACAACCAAAAACAGCCTACTCTTGGGACAATCAAGTAGACTTTAAACCACTTCTTGAGGCAGATCCAGAAGTGACATCACGCCTCACACAAGAAGAAATCGATGAAATCTTCAACCCTCTTTACTACACTAAACGAGTGGATGATATCTTTGAACGTCTTGGATTAGGTGATTAATTATAAAAAAGAGGCTGGGCATCCAGTCTCTTTAAAATCAGAAAAACGCATATTATCAGGTGTTGACATACCTTGATAATATGCGTTTCATTTTGGAAAGATTTATTTCTTTTTCTTCTGAACTTGAGTTTTATACTCAGTTCTCATTAGGTTTTTGGATATAAATCTTTCATTTTATCTTATTGAATCCATTCGCCATCGGCATTTACAGCGTAGCCATTAATTGTTGTGTTAACAGCTAAGGCTCCTGAAGGGTATGAATAATACCATTTATCTCCAACTTGGAACCAACCAGTTTTCATTGTACCTGAATTGTCAAGATAATACCATGTATCTCCTTGGTTGACCCAGCCGGTTTGCATGGCACCTGAGTCGTTGAGATAGTACCATGATCCACCTTGATCGATCCAACCAGTTTGCATAGCACCTGAGTTATCAAGATAATACCATGTACCATTTACTTTCTGCCAACCAGTTTGCATAACACCAGTCTCATCTAGGTAGTACCATGCTCCGTCTTTAACCCAACCGGTCTTCACTTTATCTGCATGATCATAGTAATACCATTTACTTTCAATTAATTTCCATCCTGGCTTACTATTTTTACCATCTGCTAATTGATGAGTGACTCCGTTAGCAGAGTTAGATTCAGCTTTAGGTCCACTTTCAACAACTACTTTGAAAGGAGTTTCTGTTCGTCTAGGCTCTTCCTTAGGAATGTCGAGTCTAGGTTTTTCTTCTGCGATTGGAGCAAGGCCGTTTTCATCGCCGACATGTGTAATTGGTGCTCCGAATTCCACAATTTGATCGACAGGGTCTTTGGTTACTTGACTATCTAGAACGGTTTCGCTAGTCTTTCCATTTTCAGTAAGAACAGATACGTAAGAAGTGCGTTCACCTAGAACTCCAGCTTTGACAACTTTTTCTTGACCTGCTGGGAGGTTCGTATTTTCTTTTCGAATGACTTTAAATGGAATGCTTTCTGTCTTCACAACTAGTTCAGGTTTAGTTTCAACATTAGCAGCTAGTTCATTTTCATCTAGGCTTCCTGAATGAGTTGCAGCTGGTTTGAGGCCTTGCAGAGCAGCTTTGAGCTTACCTACTAGTGCGTCTAGTTCAGCTTGTTTGCTGCGGTTGAGGTTAAGGTTTAGTCCATCTTTTGCTGCCTTGAGTGCTGCTAGGCTTTCTGTGCTGTATCCGTCTAAGTTTGTAGGGATTTTAGCTAATTCTTCGCGAAGAGCATTATAATTAGCTCGGAAGTAGTCTTTGTTGTGGTCAGCAAAGGCAGTCATGAGTTCAAAGATTTCCTCTTCCTTGTACTCAGCGCTTGGTCTATCTGCCCAGATTGAAAGCATACTTCCAACTGTTGGAAGGTCAACTTCAGGATATTTGGTAGAAGCTAGTTGATTGAATGGTGTTTTTCCAGTATTCTCAATAGCTTTTTTGAGGAAACCACCACCATCTTCTGGTTTTTGTCCGAGAATGTAGTACCAGTCACCGTTGGTATTCAAGAACTTATAACCCTTGCTTGCTAGATATTGAGGTGAAGCAAGGTTGTAGCCCCACCAGCCTTTAGACCAGTAAGAAATCAAGACATCCTTATCGAATTCAGCATCATCCTTGTCTTCATAGTAGAAGCCATCGTTGAAGGCCATTGGTTGTAGCCCTCTTTCTTTGGCCATAGCAGCAAGGCTGTTAGAATAGTCTGCGAACTTGTTATAGAGTCCATACCATTTGAGGTAGTACCAACCTTGGGCGTTGGTCGCATCATTGGCATATTCATCTGTACCATAGTTGAAAATCTTTGATTTATCAGCAAAGTAATCCATATACTTACCGATAAGGGCTTTGGTAAAGTTAAGGGCTTCTTGATTTTCAAGGTCCATCGTGGTTTTTGAAACTTTATCAAAGTTGGCTTGAGGATTCGCGATGCCAAGTTTTTCCATGGCAACAAGCATAGCATCCATATGTCCTGGGCTATTAATAGCTGGTATCAGACCAATACCTTTTTCCTTAGCGTATTTGGCAAGTTCTGTCACTTCTGCCTGTGTCAGTGCAGTACCGTTTGGATCGTCATAGTAAGCTTTAGTTCCTTCGATAATAGCTTTTTTAACGTCATCACTAGCATAGGTTTTTCCGTTGGCAGTAATGGTCATATCATCGAGTAGGAAGCGAAGGCCATCATTTCCTAGAAGGAGATGGGCATCAGAGTAGCCGAGCTCGCTCGCCTTGTCTACGATGCGTTTGAGTTGATCTAGAGAGAAGTATTTGCGACCTGCATCGATGGAAATGACTTTATTCTTATTCAGTTTTTCAAGTTCGCGTTTAGCATCCTCTTCTTTTTGTGCTTCTGGAGTTAAAGCCAAGTTTTTAATAGCATCTTGAAGGCTTGCGATGGCTTGATCAATCGTATCCTGTTGAGCACGACTGAGGTTGCTATCGAGTGAACGGATGGTTTTTTCAGCTTCTTTGACAGCAGCAAAACTTTCAGCAGTATAGCGGTTAGGGTCTTTTGGTATAGTTTCTAGTGCTTTTTCTGCAGGTTGATAGTTGGCTGCGAAGTATTCAGCGTTGGCATTTGCAAAATGACGCATGAGTTTGAAGAGGCGAGATGGCGAATAACGTGCAGATGGGGTATCGGCCCAAGCAGCTACCATACCACCGATGATTGGGACATCAGCTCCTTCTGTTTTTGGTACAGAAGTGATTGGTGTGTTTTTAATACCATTGAGCCCCTGATCGAGATTGTACCAACCTTGGCCATCAGCGTTTCGTCCAAGAACGTAGTACCAAGCATCGTTGGTATTCAGGATTTGGTGACCTTTTTCAGCTAGTAGTTTAGAAGAAGCAACGTCGTAGCCCCCCCAACCACCAGTCCACATAGAAACGATGATGTCTTTGTCAAAACTACCAAAGCTTGTGTCGCTATTGTAGTAGATACCGTCGTTAAAGGCCATTGGTTTGAGACCGTGAGATTTTACAATACGAGCGAGGTCATTAGCGTAAAAGATGAATTTTTCATATCCTTTTTCAGGGTAGCCTTCATTTGGATAATATTTATCAGCTTGAAGCACACTCCAACCTTTAGCATTTGTCGCATCATTGGCATATTCATCCAAACCAATATTGAAGATTTCAGATTTCTTAGAGAAGTAGTTAGCGTATTTGTCAATCAGCGTTTTTGTAAAATCGACTGCTTGTTTATTATTTAGGTCAACAGTTCGTTCAGATTTTGTACCAAAATAATCAAAGTTAGGATTTTCAATACCAAGTTCTTTCATAGCATGGAGAATAGCATCCATATGTCCAGGACTATTGACAGTTGGAATCACTCCAATTCCCTTATCTTTGGCATAATTAATCAAATCTGTCATCTGACTTTCAGTGAGATGGTTGCCATTTGGATCGTCGTAATAAGCATTGGTTCCATTTTCAATGGCACGTTTGACATCATCACTTGAGTAGGTCTTATCGCCTACTTTCATAGACATATCATCCAGCATGAAACGGAGACCATCGTTCCCTACCAAGAGATGAAGATCTGTGTAACCATATTCTTTCGCTTTATCGATGATTTCCTTGAGCTGCTCAGGTGAGAAATATTTACGTCCAGCATCAATTGAAACGATTTTTCGTTTAGCTAATTTTTCATTTTCAGTTGCAGCACGTTCCTTCCCTGCCTCTGTTGCTGGTTTGTCAGCCTCTGCTTTTGGTTCATCTTTCTTAGCATCTTTTTCAGCTGGTTTATCCTTGTCAGCTTCTGGTTTATCAGTCTTATCTGTATCCGACTCTTTAGAATTAGCCTCTTTCGGAACTTCCTTTTTAGGGCTAGTTTCCTCTGCCTTTTTATCGGTAGTTTCTTTTTCAGCAGAAGTTGGAGTTACCACTTCTTCTTTATCACTAGGAGTTGAACTAACTTCCTCTTGTGGTTTTTCTTTTGTTTTTGGAAGACTAGCTACCGTATCAGTAGTCGGAGTTTCCGTTTCTACAGTTTTTGGAGCTTCTGGTTGAAGCTCTGCTTTAGGTGTTTCCTCAGTCCGATTTTCGGATGGTTGAGGGGAATCGGAAACCGTATGGATGGTCGGTTGGTTTTCCGTAGTAGTAGGAGTAACTCCATCGGCTGCAACAGCCTGTGCTTGGAAGGCAAATCCAATTAGAACAGAAGCTGCTCCTACAGCGTATTTACGAATGGAAAAACGTTGTTGTTTTTCTTGTTTCATTGCAAAACCTCCTGATTGTATTTTATATTGATAGCGTTTACATAAAACAACACCCTTATTTTATTTCTTATATTAATAAGAGTCAAGAGGAGGTGATAAAAAACTATAATAAGTATAAAAAAATATAAAATTTAAGCTTAAGATTTCAGATTGGTTGTAAAAGAAACATATATATATTTAGTAGAAATTTTTTAGCCCTATTTCTATAAAATACTCTACAAACTATAGAATCTACTATAAAAGGTAAGCGCTACCTTTTTGGTATGGTATAATAAGCATAGAAAAAGCCCAAGCAAGGCTTAGGCTTTCTTCTTAGTGATCACGGTCACATGAAATGAATTTGATTTTGTAGTAATCTGCGCGTTTATATGTTTCGCTGTATGCAAGAACTTGACCAGTAGACTCTAGTTTAGTAGTCTTGGTTTGTAAAACGGTTGGGAATTGTTCATCGACTCCGAGGATTGAAGCCGCATGTTCTGGAGTTGGAAATGCTATTTCATTGATTTCTTCAAAATGTTCATCATTCATGTGAATGTGGTAATCCAATTTGAAACGGTTATAGATAGAGCTATAATATTCAAGATTTGGATAATTTGCGTTGATGTATTGTTCTGGAATGTAAGATGTATGGTAGATGTACACAACACCACCTGTTTCGCGTACGCGTTCAATCTTGTAGTAGAACTGATCTCCGCGTAGTCCAAGTTTTTCTAAGTAGCTTAGTTTATTTCCACGCTCAATAGAAAGGACGGTAACTTTATCATCTTTAGTTTCAAAAACTTCTACATCTGAAAACTCTACGAGTTTGTGTTTGCGTGCGCGTGAAACGAATGTACCCTTTCCTTGTTGACGGACAATATAGCCATCCTTGGCAAGGTCGTTTAAGGCGCGGACAACTGTGATAGAACTCACGTCATACATTGCAATCAATTCAGCTTCAGTGTAGAATTTATCTCCACTGGCAAATTGACCAGAAATGATTTTGTTCTTTAACTCATCTTTAATATATTGATACTTTGGAATTGCCATATTTTCACCTCGATTTTCCTTCTCCGTTAAAGATTTTACCATAAAACTGGAAAGAATAGTAGCCTTTTGAATAAAAAAATTAGAATAATAGGCTATAAGGTTAATTTACATAGGAATAAATAGAAAAACCTACATTTTTATACATGGTGCTAAAATGTTGTTATGACTATAGATTACAAGATTTTTATAAGTTTTTTGTGTAAAATTTAGTGAAAAATGAAAAAAATTGTGAAAACCTATTGACAAATGTAAGATATTGAGATATATTTACTATATCAACAAATGAAAGCGTAAACTTTATTGTCAGAAGGTAAGAATATGACACGATTTGAGATACGGGATGATTTTTATCTCGATGGAAAATCATTTAAGATTTTATCTGGCGCCATTCATTATTTTAGGGTTCCTCCAGAAGATTGGTATCATTCGCTCTATAACTTGAAGGCTCTTGGTTTTAATACAGTAGAGACTTATGTGGCCTGGAATTTACACGAGCCTCGTGAGGGTGAGTTTCACTTTGAAGGAGCTCTGGATTTGGAGCGATTTCTTCAGACAGCACAAGATTTGGGTCTCTACGCTATCGTTCGTCCCTCTCCCTTCATCTGTGCGGAGTGGGAATTCGGTGGCTTACCAGCTTGGCTTTTAACCAAAGATATGAGGCTTCGTTCCTCAGATCCTGCTTATATTGAAGCTGTCGGTCGCTACTATGACCAGCTCTTGTCACGGTTGGTGCCACATTTGTTGGACAATGGTGGCAATATCCTTATGATGCAGGTTGAAAATGAGTATGGTTCTTATGGCGAAGATAAGGCTTACCTAAGAGCAATTCGACAGTTGATGGAAGAGCGTGGCGTAACCTGTCCTCTCTTTACATCAGATGGTCCATGGAGAGCTACTCTGAAAGCTGGAACCTTAATCGAAGATGACCTCTTTGTAACAGGAAACTTTGGTTCTAAAGCTCCGTACAACTTTTCACAGATGCAGGAATTCTTTGATGAACATGGCAAGAAATGGCCGCTCATGTGTATGGAGTTCTGGGATGGCTGGTTCAATCGTTGGAAAGAACCGATTATCACACGGGATCCCAAAGAATTGGCAGATGCAGTTCGAGAAGTTTTGGAACAAGGCTCTATCAATCTTTACATGTTCCACGGTGGTACAAACTTTGGCTTCATGAATGGTTGCTCAGCTCGAGGGACTTTGGACCTGCCACAAGTTACATCTTATGATTACGATGCCCTTCTAGATGAGGAAGGAAATCCAACTGCCAAATATCTGGCAGTCAAGAAGATGATGGCAACACATTTTCCAGAGTATCCGCAGTTGGAGCCACTCTACAAAGAGAGTATGGAGTTGGATGCTATTCCACTAGTTGAAAAAGTTTCCTTGTTTGAAACCTTGGATAGCTTGTCAAGTCCAGTAGAAAGCCTCTATCCTAAAAAGATGGAGGAGTTGGGACAAAGCTATGGCTATCTACTTTATCGAACAGAAACAAACTGGGATGCAGAAGAAGAAAGACTTCGTATCATTGACGGTCGAGATAGGGCTCAGCTTTATGTCGATGGTCAGTGGGTTGAAACCCAATATCAGACAGAGATTGGGGAAGATATTTTTTATCAAGGTGAAAAGAAAGCGCTATCTAGGCTAGATATCTTGGTAGAAAATATGGGGCGTGTCAACTATGGACATAAGTTCTTAGCGGATACGCAACGTAAGGGAATTCGGACAGGGGTTTGTAAGGATTTGCACTTCTTACTAAACTGGAAACACTATCCACTTCCTCTAGACAATCCTGAGAAAATTGATTTTTCAAAAGGATGGGCAGAAGGACAACCAGCCTTTTACGCTTATGACTTTACAGTCCAAGAGCCAAAAGATACTTACCTAGACTTGTCTGAGTTTGGTAAGGGAGTTGCCTTTGTCAATGGGCAGAACCTAGGACGTTTTTGGAACGTCGGCCCAACCCTCTCGCTTTATATTCCTCATAGCTATCTCAAGGAAGGTGCCAATCGTATCATTATCTTTGAAACAGAAGGTGAATATAAAGAAGAGATTCATTTAACTCGTAAACCTACACTAAAACACATAAAGGGGGAAAACTTATGACAATTGTAGGATGCCGTATCGATGGACGTTTGATCCACGGACAAGTAGCCAATCTATGGGCTGGAAAACTAAATGTTTCACGTATCATGGTTGTAGATGACGAAGTTGTCAACAACGACGTTGAAAAGAGTGGTTTGAAACTTGCAACACCACCAGGTGTGAAGTTGAGTATTTTGCCAATTGAGAAAGCGGCAGCCAATATTCTTGCTGGAAAATACGATAGCCAACGTCTCTTTATCGTGGCTCGTAAACCAGACCGCTTCCTTGGTTTGGTAGAAGCAGGTGTACCAATTGAAACCCTTAATGTTGGGAATATGTCTCAAACACCAGAAACTCGCGCCATCACACGTTCTATCAACGTAGTGGACAAGGATGTGGAAGACTTCCACAAATTGGCAGAAAAAGGTGTTAAACTTACTGCTCAAATGGTTCCAAATGATCCAATTTCAGACTTTTTGAGCTTATTAAAATAGGAAAAAATTTTTAGGAGGTCATTGTTATGATACAATGGTGGCAAATTTTACTTCTCACTTTGTACTCAGCTTATCAAATCTGTGATGAGTTGACGATCGTTTCATCTGCAGGTTCCCCTGTATTTGCTGGTTTCATTACTGGTTTGATTATGGGAGATGTGACTACTGGTCTGCTTATCGGTGGTAACTTGCAACTGTTCGTTCTTGGGGTTGGTACCTTCGGTGGTGCTTCTCGTATTGACGCAACTTCTGGTGCGGTTCTTGCAACAGCATTCTCAGTTTCACAAGGAATCGCTACAGACCTTGCGATCACAACAATCGCTGTACCAGTAGCAGCACTTTTAACATACTTCGACGTTCTTGGACGTATGACAACTACTTTCTTCGCACACCGTATTGATGCTGCAATCGACCGCTTTGATTACAAAGGTATCGAACGCAACTACTTGCTTGGTGCGATTCCTTGGGCTTTATCTCGTGCCCTTCCAGTCTTCTTCGCGCTTGCATTTGGTGGTGAATTTGTACAACACGTAGTAGACTTCGTTACAAAATACCAGTGGGTTGCAGATGGTTTGACACTTGCAGGACGTATGCTTCCAGGTCTTGGATTTGCAATCTTGCTTCGTTACCTTCCAGTTAAACGTAACCTTCACTACCTTGCAATGGGATTCGGTTTGACAGCTATGTTGACTGTTCTTTACTCATATGTAACAGGTCTTGGTGGCGCTGTTGCTGGTATCGTAGGTACTCTACCTAAAGATGTTGCTGAAAAAATTGGTTTCGTGAACAACTTCAAAGGTTTGTCTATGATTGGTATCTCTATCGTAGGTATCTTCCTTGCAGTGCTTCACTTCAAAAATAGCCAAAAAGTAGCTGTAGCAGCACCTTCTACACCATCAGAAAGTGGGGAAATCGAAGATGACGAATTCTAATTACAAACTTACAAAAGAAGATTTTAATCAAATCAACAAACGTAGCTTGTTTACTTTCCAATTAGGTTGGAACTACGAACGTATGCAAGCTTCTGGTTACCTGTACATGATCTTGCCACAGTTGCGTAAAATGTATGGTGATGGAACCCCTGAATTGAAAGAAATGATGAAAGTTCATACTCAATTCTTCAATACTTCACCATTCTTCCACACCATTATCGCTGGTTTTGACCTTGCCATGGAAGAAAAAGATGGTGTAGGTTCAAAAGATGCCGTTAACGGTATCAAGACAGGTTTGATGGGACCATTCGCTCCTCTTGGAGATACAATCTTTGGTTCACTTGTACCTGCGATCATGGGATCTATCGCAGCAACTATGGCTATCGCTGGCCAACCTTGGGGTATCTTCCTTTGGATCGCAGTTGCAGTTGCTTATGACATCTTCCGTTGGAAACAGTTGGAATTTGCCTACAAAGAAGGGGTTAACCTTATCAACAACATGCAAAGTACCTTGACAGCTTTGATTGACGCTGCATCTGTACTTGGTGTCTTCATGATGGGTGCTCTTGTAGCAACAATGATCAACTTTGAAATTTCTTACAAGTTGCCAATCGGTGAAAAGATGATTGATTTCCAAGACATCTTGAACCAAATCTTCCCACGTTTGCTTCCAGCAATCTTTACTGCCTTTATCTTCTGGTTGCTTGGTAAGAAAGGTATGACCTCTACTAAAGCTATCGGTATCATTATCGCTCTTGCAGTAGGTCTTTCTGCCCTTGGTCACTTTGCATTTGGAATGGGCGTATAATTTATGACGAAATCATTAATTTTGGTGAGTCATGGTCGTTTCTGTGAAGAACTTAAAGGTAGCACAGAAATGATTATGGGTCCACAAGACAATATTCATGCGGTAGCTCTTCTTCCAGAAGATGGACCAGAAGACTTTACTGCAAAATTTGAAGCTGCTATTGAAGGATTGGATGATTTCCTAGTCTTTGCGGATCTTCTCGGTGGAACACCATGTAACGTGGTAAGCCGCTTGATCATGGAAGGTCGTGACATCGAACTTTACGCAGGGATGAATCTTCCAATGGTGATTGAATTTATCAATGCGAGCCTTACAGGCGCAGATGCGGACTATAAGAGCCGTGCTGCAGAAAGCATTGTGAAAGTCAATGATTTATTAGCGGGCTTCGATGATGACGAAGATGAATAATACTCTTCGAAAATCTCTTTAAACCATGCTAGTGTCGCCTTGCCGTATATATGGTTACTGACTTCGTCAGTTCTACCCACAACCTCAAAACGGTGTTTTGAGCTGACTTCGTCAGTCTTATCTGGCAACCTCAAAGCAGTGCTTTGAGCAACCTGCGGCTAGCTTCCTAGTTTGCTCTTTGATTTTCATTGAGTATACGATGTGACAACGTGAAAATCGTTAGAACAACTTATATAGAATATACATGGGAATGGGGCTTACTCCCATTCCCATATTTGATAGAAAAAGAGGAACTCAATGCTACATTATACAAAAGAAGACTTGCTCGAATTGGGTGCAGAAATCACTACGCGTGAAATCTACCAACAACCGGATGTATGGAAAGAAGCTTTTGAATCTTATCAAGCACAACGTGAAGAAATTGCAGCTTTCCTACAAGGGATTGCTGATAAACATGACTATATCAAGGTTATCTTGACAGGTGCTGGGACTTCTGCTTATGTGGGAGATACCTTGGTACCTTACTTTAAGGAAGTCTATGACGAACGCAAATGGAATTTCAATGCTATTGCGACCACAGATATCGTTGCCAATCCAGAAACTTATTTGAAAAAAGATGTGGCGACTGTCCTTGTATCCTTTGCTCGTAGTGGGAACTCGCCTGAAAGTGTGGCGACTGTTGATTTGGCCAAGGCCTTGGTGGATGAGCTTTATCAAGTGACGATTACTTGTGCAGCAGATGGTAAATTGGCTCTTCAAGCCCACGGCGATGACCGTAATCTCTTGCTCTTGCAACCGGCTGCTTCTAATGACGCTGGATTTGCCATGACTTCTAGCTTTACGTCTATGATGTTAACAGCTCTCTTGGTCTTTGATCCTACAGAATTTGCTGTTAAAGCTGAACGTTTTGAAGTTGTGTCTAGCCTTGCGCGTAAAATTCTAGACAAGGCAGAAGATGTCAAAGAGCTTGTTGATTTAGACTTTAACCGTGTCATCTACCTGGGCGCTGGTCCGTTCTTTGGGCTTGCTCATGAAGCTCAGCTCAAGATTTTGGAATTAACAGCTGGTCAAGTGGCGACCATGTATGAAAGTCCAGTCGGCTTCCGTCACGGTCCAAAATCTCTTATCAATGAAGATACAGTTGTTTTGGTCTTTGGTACAACAACAGACTACACTCGCAAGTACGACTTGGACTTGGTTCGTGAAGTTGCTGGTGACCGTATTGCTCGTCGTGTTGTGCTTTTGAGTGATCAAGCCTTTGGTCTTGAAAATGTCAAAGAAGTGGCCCTTGGTTGTGGCGGTGTTTTGAATGATATTTACCGTGTCTTCCCTTACATCGTTTATGCCCAACTCTTTGCCCTATTGACTTCACTCAAGGTAGAAAATAAACCAGATACACCGTCTCCTACAGGTACCGTAAACCGTGTGGTACAAGGTGTTATCATCCACGAATATCAAAAGTGATACTGCGTTTATAGATTCTTGATAAAGGGGTTTGTAAATCATACAAGTAAACCATAGATTGTCAATTCGCTTTCTATGGTTTGTTTGATTGAGAGAAATAGTAAAAGGAGAACAGAATGAAAGCATACACAGAGCGTGTGTTTGGAAATGTTGAGGGACAAGATGCTTTGGCCTATCGATTTGAGACGAACGGTGGCTACCAACTTGAGGTCATGACTTATGGTGCGACCATCTTGCGCTACGTCACACCTGATAAGGCTGGAAATTTTGCAAATATTATCTTGGGATTTGATGATTTTGAAAGCTATGTGGGAAATAGTCCCAAGCATGGAGCTAGCGTAGGCCCTGTTGCAGGTCGTATTGCTGGTGCGACATTTGAGCTTAATGGCAAGACCTATGACCTTGAAGTCAACAATGCTAGCAACTGTAACCACAGTGGTTCAACAGGTTGGGATTCGAGCTTGTTTGAACTAGTTGAAGTGAGCGACCATGGCTTGACCCTCTATACAGAGCGTACAGATGGGACAGGAGGATTTCCTGGGAATCTCAAGATTTGGATCAGTTACCACTTGGAAGAAACTGGTGCCTATGAAATCAGCTACAAGGTAACGACAGATCAAGATACGCTGGTCAATCCAACCAACCACAGCTATTTCAACTTGTCTGGTGATTTCACGCAGACAATTGACCGCCATGTCTTCCAACTAAACACAGAGGGTATTTACCCAATCGCTCCTGATGGGGTTCCTGCCAAAACTCCAGATGCCAATCGCGATGTAGTGAAACACATCTACAATGGAGCCTTGTTGAAGGACATCTTTGCAGAAGAAGATGAGCAAATCCAGCTGGTATCTGGTTTGGATCATCCATTTGCTCTTCCTGCAGGTCATGACAATGCTGGTTTCCTTTATGACCAAAATTCAGGTCGCTTCTTGCTTTTCAAGACAGAGGCTCCATGTTTTGTGGTCTACACAGCAAACTTTGTGGATGAAAGTGTTATCATAGGAGGTCAGCCAATGGTACAGCACAATGGGATTGCCCTTGAAGCGCAAGCTTTACCAGATGCCATTCACAGTGACCTCAAAGACCAAGTTATTCTCAAAGCCGGTCAAACCTTCACAAGTAAGACACGTTATGAGCTTGTTGTGAAATAAAAGGATAGGAATTTCTACTTTTTGGGGAATAGTATTTACCTTATAACATTAGTAGAAATGGGCAAAGAATAGGAAAATATGATATAATTTAATATTGAAAATACCTGTCCTATCTAAAGGATAAAAGGAGAAAAAATGAAGAAAATTGTATTTGCTAGCGCCTTGGCTTTGACTTTAGCTGGAGCAGTTTTGACAAATGATGTTTTTGCCAACGACAGATTGGTGGCAACACAATCTGCTGATGGTAGAAATGAAAATGTCTTGAGCTCAGAAGTGCTAAATCCTTCTAATGGCAATGTTTTGGTTGGGATTAAGGGAGAATTTTTAACCCCAAATAAACAAACTATTTTGGATGCGATTAATAAGATTCGTAAGGAAGCAGCTGATGAAGGTTTGGTAGATAAGTATGTCCCTATCAAATGGTCTACTGATCTTGAGAAAACTGCTTTTGTACGAGCTACTGAGGTGTCAGTAACTCTGAAACCTGAGCGTCTTTCTACGAAAGAAATCTGGACTGCTTTTCCATCTAGTAATAGTATAAGAGGAGAAGCTTTAGATGTGAACTATGAAGGTTTTCTAAAAGCAATTGAAAACTGGCATGCTGAGAAGGCGAATTATGTAGCGAAAAAGAAGGGTGAAACATCTAAAGAATTTACAGGTTATTATGAGGCTTTGATCAATTCTAAATTTACATATGTGGGGCTCGCGGCCTTTAGAAATTCAGCTAGTTCTCAGAAAGTAGCAACGATTTCTCTAGCTTTAGGTGATGATGCTTCTTCAGAGGAATTGGCTGGTGGATATGGTCCTGCTATTCAGTATACAGAAGTGACCTCCTCAAACCTTTCAACAGTTAAAAGTAAAGCAGTCGTTGTAGAAAAAGCGCTGAAAGAATTTAGAACTTCTAGTTCAGACCAATCTGGTTGGGTGCAATCTAATGGAAAATGGTATTTCTATGAGTCTGGTGATCTGAAGACAGGCTGGGTGAAAACGGATGGTAAATGGTACTACTTGGATGACCTAGGTGTCATGCAAACTGGATTTGTAAAAGTAGATGGTAGCTGGTATTACTTGAGTAGCTCAGGTGCTATGTTTACAGGCTGGGGTACAGACGGAAATAGATGGTTCTACTTTGATGGCTCAGGAGCTATGAAGACAGGCTGGTACAAGGAAAATGGTACTTGGTATTATCTTGACGAAGCAGGTATCATGAAGACAGGTTGGTTTAAAGTTGGACCGCACTGGTACTATGCCTACGATTCTGGAGCTTTGGCTGTGAGCACAACAACACCAGACGGTTATAAAGTAAATGGAAATGGTGAATGGGTAAACTAGGCAACTAATGAACAAATAGTCTGTTTCAATAGCTTTTTACAACAAAGTTGCAAAATGATATAACCTTAAAATGGGGAAGGCTAGTTTGCCTTCTCTATTTTCTTGAAAGTTGTAAACAAAAAATCTACAATGCCTACCTACGTAGCACAGATGATTTCAGAGAATCGATTTATAAAAAATAAGAAAACTCCCCCAAGCTATCCTGTCTAAGGCAGTCCATCTTGCAGATGGTCAGTCTTTGTGATAGAATAGCATAAAGTCCTTTTGAGGGGGAACTTGCTAGGAAATCCCCAAGCATTGTAACGGATGAACCACCCTCGCCTTTTTGTGAGGGTGGTTTTTCGTTTGTAAGTAGAAAATAAGAGAGAAAGAGTCTACATCATGTCGAGAATTGTCACCATTCATCCAGTCAAGGAAATCCATCGCTATGGCTTTGAGAGTACCCAGGTCTATCGAGCCCGTATCGCACGACATCTAGGCTTAGACTACGTCCACCTCATGTCAAGTCCCCAGCTACGATCTGATTGGAAGAAAGACTTGATCAAGTTAGGATTTTTAGAAAAGGAATTGCTCTGTGTTCCGCATAGTTTTTCAGATATAGGCCATGTAGACTTATCAGTGAAGCCAGAAAGTTTAACGCTAGCAGCTGGTGATCAGGTTGAACTCAATGAGGATGGTTTTGTAGCCTCAGTTACCCTAGGAGATGGCTCGGGGAGATATTACTATACCAAGGGGCCCTTCTTGTTTGAAGATTTTAAGGAGAAGGAACTTCGTTGGTATCATGAAAATGGAGAACTGGCCCTGGAAGGACGCTTTATCAATCCCTTTAAAGAACCCTCTCCTGTAACCATCTTTTATCCAGAGTATATCTACCGCATAGGAGGAGAAATCCGTTCTGAAGAGGACTTGCTGGTTAAGTTCTTAGCCAGATGGGCAAAACAAACCGACCTCTTCATCCGCGACCAACAAATCGTTCCCAAACCCAGCCTCTGGCGTTATATGGAAAACACGGACAAAAATTACTATGAAGTTGTCCATGAAAATATCATGCGAGACTTACGCCTCGCCAATATGCACAAGACAAATAAATATCTAGTCGCCAGTGAAGTGTTGACTGATACCTTGGCGAAACAAGGGTATGATACCAAGTTTTTACCACCAATGTTTACAGAAAAATTAGGTCAGCTAAGAAAAATTGGACCTGTTTTGGACTATTGCTTGGTGGGCCATATGGGAGAAGGCAAGAACGTTGAACTTGTCATTGAAGCCTTTATCGAACTCTACAAACGTGGCTCCAAGGCCCAGATTACCTTTTATGGTGGCTCAGAGGAACGTCTAGTAGAATTACAGAATCAATATGATCTTCCACCAACCATTCACTTTAAAGGTATCGTTGACGAAGTGCCTTATCATCTGCACCAATGCTATCTGTCTGCAAGTTACACAGAGTTATTTGCCAATGCCTGTGTTGAAGCCTTGAGTCAAGGTTTGTTAGCCTTATTATCGGATGTGGAGATTGCCCATCGTTTCTATGCTGGCCAGTCCAATGCTATCAACTTGTTTAAAACCAAATCAGAGTTGATTCAAAAGATAGAAGAGATGGAACAGCCTGATTTTTATCTATTAAATGAAAAAAATCTAGCTTTGGCCTCTCGCTATTCTCTGGAAAAAGTAGCTCACATATACCGAGAGCTATTAGATAGGAACTTCTAGGATGTTGTAAGTTGATCAATCTAGCTTTTCTTACTAGTCCAATACAATAGAAAACTAAAGGAAGACTATATGAAAGCAAAATCTAAACCCATAGCCGTCATTTTGATTCGTTCGGGTTCACGCGGCTTAGTGGATAAAAATATCAAACCTCTTGCAGGCAAACCCTTGGTTTCCTATACCATAGAAGTCGCTCTAGCCTCCAAGCTATTTAGTGAAATCTGGGTCTCCTCAGACTCTCTAGCCTATTTAGAACTCTGTCGACAAGCCTATCCAGAGATTCGTTGTGTCCACAGACCAAAAGAATTGGCCCTATCAACAACCTCTAGCTTAGAGACCTTACGAGACTTTTTACAGCCCTTTGAGGAAGAGCAGGTCTTTGTGAATCTACAGGTGACCTCACCCTTGAGAGAGGTGGAGCACCTCGTTGAGTCCTATCAACTCTACTGTCAGTCTGGGGCCGACCATCTGATTTCCTGTGTTAAAGCGGACAAGAGTCGTAGTCTTTACTTGCAGTTGGCGGAGTCGTCATTTATCCGTCCGCCTCAAGTTTCCAAGCACTATGCTCGGCAGAAAGAGCCTGTCTATTATTATCCCAACGGGAGTATCTGGATTTCTCGCAAGGACCTTTACCTACGAGATGAGACCTTTTACACAGATAAGACAGCAGCCTATGAAATGCCCAAACTCTATTCTTATGATATCGACGATGCCTTGGACTTTGAAGTCGTTGAGACCCTGCTGCAACATCACCACCTAGGAGAATCAAAGAGATGAAACACCTCATCATTGCCACAACGCCCTTGCAGGCCAAGATTGCACAGCATATCAAAGGACTCTATCCTGATCAGGACTTTGTTAGCCTTTATGTCAGTCCTGTAAAAAATGCTCGTCAGGAGCATTATGCTAAGGATTTTGACCATGTTCACTATCCTCAGGATGCAGAGGACTTGGCTCAGATTTGTCAGGAGCTGGCCGGAGACTATGAAACCATCTTTTATGCGAGTTTTGACAATAGCTTGATTTTGGACTTGGTTGCTAGTTCGACCTACCAACACCTCATGAGTTTCGATGATGGTTATGCGGATATTTACCCTTTGGGAATGTATGCCCTCCCTCTTCAACCTAGTCAGGTAGGGCCTTTGGGCTTGACCAGAGATGACTTGATTGAGCGGACGGAAAAACACTACACCCTCTATCGCAGTGACTACCATGTCGTAGCTAGAGAAAAGCTAGTCTATCTGGAGCATTTTTTTGACCTGCCCCAAGCACCCGTCTCAAATGGCAAGACAGTCAAGGTTCTGCTGGGGCAAAAGTTCTCTGAAGAGGACGATCAAATTTCCATCCGCTTTATCAGCACCTATGCCAAGGCCTTGGCCATTGACCTCTATCTACCCCATCCCAAGGAAACCTTCACTATCCCTGATGTGACCTACTTGGAGACGGAGCTGATCTTTGAAGATGTCCTAGCCCAACTCTTTCAAGAATACGAGTTCGTTCATGTCTATCATTTTACTTCATCAGTCAGCCTGCACCTTAAAGACCTGCCCCATGTGACCATCACAGGCATTTCCCTCCCCTACTATGAGGACCGTCAAAAAGAATTGCGACGCTTGGGTTGTCAGTTTGAAAGGGTTTCACTTGGCTGGTAGCATAAATATATATATTAGGAAATGTAAATCCATGCACTAGCTTGGATTTTTTATTGGGGTATTAAGTAGATGTTAGGTATTATTGATAGAATCTAGTAAAAGTATGATTCATATGATATAATTCAGATTAGTAAATCTTTCTGATAAACAAGTACAGATAAATGAGTCGCGAAGGTTACCGTGTATGATAGGAGATTGTTATGACTAAAATGGTTACAATACATCCAGGGCTCTGGCAAAGAGAGGTTAGAAAATATGGATTTGAATCATCCCAATTATCCAGAAAGAAAATTGCAGATTATTTAGGTTGGGGACATCTATATATTTTAACCCATCCTCAAGTTCGACCCGATTGGAAGGCTGGCTATGAACAAATAGGCTTCCAAAGGGATGAATTAGTGAGTGTAAGCCATTATCAATCAGATATTGGTCATGATGAATTAAGTATTCGTCCTTCCGATATTATTGATAGGTATCCTAATGGAAAAATGACTGTTGTTAATGGATTTGTGGCTAGCATTGAATTAGAAGACGAAACTCTATATTTTACTTCAGGATTATATTTAA
Source organism: Streptococcus mitis (assembly GCF_946188375.1). Classification (GTDB taxonomy): domain Bacteria; phylum Bacillota; class Bacilli; order Lactobacillales; family Streptococcaceae; genus Streptococcus; species Streptococcus mitis_CX. Next base: position 72,966 of record NZ_CAMHUS010000004.1, on the reverse strand, counting down.
AGAAAAATAAAAAAGAAGAACTGGAATGGTTAAATCGAGATGGTTCGACAGCGATGCGGGCACGGTACTATAAGCCAAGAGAAGAACCAAGTCCCATTTATATGATGGAGGACAATTATTTATATTATAAAGATGGAGAATGGTTAACCTACGAAGACTTATTGATTCAGGTATTAATCAGTCTTACAGATAAGAAAGACATCTTAATTCGAGATCAACATAACGTGGTGACTCCCAAATTATGGCGCTTTGTAGAAAATACAAACCGTCTCTATTGGGAATATATCCATGACAATGTATTGCTAAATCCAGCTCATAATCTAAGAAGAAAAACTAGATATTTAGTAGCTTCAGAAGTATTAACATCAATCTTGCAAGATTTAGGGTATCACGCACAATTTATGCCACCGATTTTTGCACCTCAAGTTTCCTCAGTAGTATTACAAAGAAGAAAGCCTAGTTCCTATTGTTATGTAGGGAATATGAGTAAGGTAAAAAGGGTAGAATGGATTATAGAAGCCTTTAGGAAGTTAGAACAAGAAGGCCTACCTGTAGAGGTATTCTTATATGGTGGAGATATTGACAAATTGAAGAAAGAGTATCCGACTTTGCCATCTACCATTCATGTTGTTGGATATGTAGATGAGGTACCTTATTGGGAACATGATGGCTATATTTCAACTTCCCAAAAGGAATTATTTGCCAATGCCTGTGTTGAAGCTATGAGTTTTGGATTGATTCCCTTGCTTTCTAATGTTGAAATTGCTCATCAATATTATGCATCTAAGAACTCAGATATTTGCTTATATGATACACCAGAGGAGTTAGCGCATCTTATCAAGTGTTTATATGAGACTGATAAAGAAATCGAGCTAGAAAATACAAGTAAGTTTGTGAATCGATATTCAAAAGAACAAGTTTCTAAGAGATATTTATCACTCATGAACGCCTAAAAATGAAATAGATAATGAGATTTTATTGGATATCTTATTATCTATTTTTTTAATTTCCATTATGTATAATTGTTTGATAAAGGAAACTAAGAGTGATATACTAGTATAGTTAGTATAAATTTTTATAATGAGTAGAAAGAAATAAAAGAGAAAAGACCTTATGAAAAAAGATACAATTCAAAAATATTCATTACGTAAATACAAAGGAATAGGTGCAGCGTCTGTCTTATTAGGGATGATGGTTGTTGGAGCTAGTCCGGTATTGGCTGAAGAAACTACAAATACAGCTAATGAAACTACAGTAACACCTGCAAAAGATAATGTGAAAATGGAAACATTGAGTAATGGTGTGGGTAGTTATACAATGCCGAAAATGCATGTGTTTGAGAGGACGGATGGTGGTGGACGACTGCATGGGGATGAAAACTGGTATGAGAAAAAGCATAAACAATTCGAAGAAGACGTTAAGGAAGATTTGAAAAGGGTAGAGGATAGAAACGTAAAAAAACAAGGAACAGATACGTTCAAAGACACTAGAGTATCATTTGTAACAAAAGAAGGCGAAATTCTTAAAGAAGAAGTTGATTTGAATATTAATGAAAATAATAAGAGTATTTCTAGTTCAACTCTAAATTATAAAATTCGTGGACTTTTTGGAAAACGCTATGAAGGAAAAATTACTAGTTTAAATGAAGAAGTATTAAACAAGCTAAAAAAAGAAGATGAAATTATAGAAAAAGATGGAAATAAATATCATAAAATTGATACAAAATTAGAAAAACATGAAGGTACTTCAAATGAAACTACATTTAATGATATAACTGTTCATGCAAATCCTGGAAATTTGCATAATGAAGATGGAAGTATTCGCTATAATAATATTAAAGAAGGTAGTCGAGTTTGGCTTGTTTCAGAAACATCTGAAAATCAGTACGGAAAATATGTCTTAGCGACAAAAACGTCAACTTCAGATGACTCTTGGGTAGTAGAAACTTTTAAAAAAGGAGAAGAGAACGCCAAAGCTTTCACGAAAGAAAACATAAATTCTGAAGGTGGAATAAAAGAAGGGGATACAATCTTAGTTGTTGAGAAAAATGAAGTTGCGTTAAAACTAGGAGCAGCATCAACAGCAACAGAACAACCAGCATATACAGCAGGAGTATTTTTCAATGAAAAATCACTATATGAGGGACTGAATGGGTTATTAAATAATCAATTAAGAGATCTGAATGAAGAGAAAGAACGAGATATTGAAAACAAACGTCTTAATCAAAAAGAAAAAACTTGGGAAGAATTATACAAAAAACAATTAATAAATGAGCATCTAGTAGATAAACAAAATAGACCTATTTATACGGCGTATGAGACATTCCATGGTTATATCAGAACAAATGATGACTTTAAAGAGTACAGTGATATTGATAAATATATCTCAATCTTAAAAGAAAAATTTGGAGAAGGACCGATTAAAACTAACTGGGATAATGCTAGAGACAAAATAGAACCGAAATTTATTGGGAATATTGAAGAATTTAAAGATACTAGTAATTATGAAGAAGAAAAAGCAAATGTAGAAAAATTTAAAGAATCTCATAAAAATATTCAATATGTAAATGAAGTACCTAGTGATGCAAACTTTGTAAAAAATGTATTTGAAGTAAATGTTGATTATAAATTAGGAAATAAAGACAAGAATGAAAATTATCCAATTGATGAAAATGAGACAGAAGATTCAAATAAAAAATATCTTGCATATACAGCAGGTTTTGGAGAAGTTAGATATTCTGGTGGGCACAGTAATTATCAATATGGAATAGGGCAACTATATAAAGAATATACAAAAGATGGCGTTACATATAGAGTAGCCTCACCAACAAAATATGATCAATATGCTTATGTATCAGGACCATCAATTACAGAAATTCATTATTACAATTTGTATCAACCAACACGTGCTTATCACGTTAGTGAAGAGTTAACAAAGGTCAAAAACATCTATGCTAAAGAAGAGAAGTCTACTACAGAAATTAAAGGAAATGTAAAAGTACATTATCAATTAGCGGATGGAACTTCTATTAAAGAAAATTCAGCGGTCGTTAAAGATGCAGTGATATCTTCTACAGAAACTAAATATTACTTAAATAAGGATGATCAAAAAGTAGTAGTAGGAACACCAACGACAACAAACAAAGAGGTTTCATATGATGCTACAACGGTAAAACTACAAGAAATAACCAAAGATGGTAAAAAATATAAACTAGTAGGACTGAAAACAGGCTCTCCTACAGAAACAGGGAAAGTTGTTTCAGGAACTACTGAAATTACCTATGTCTATAAACTAGCAACTGGTGGAAATGTATTTGCAAAATACATGTTAGAAGGAACAACTACTGAACTAGCAGAAGGGAAAGTCTTAAAACAAGATGCTTCTATCGGGGATGAATATACGTCTGTTGCTCCTAAAGTAGGAACACTGCTTCAAAAAAATGGGAAAATTTATTTCTATAAAGGACATCGTGCTACTTCAGCGCCTGAAATAGGTACAGTTGATGAAAATGAAAAAACAGTTATTTATGACTTTTTAGAATACTTTAGTGAAAAAGGTGAACCAGAAGTACGACCAGAATTACCAGAAGGAGTTGTAAGTGAGAAGGGTGAACCAGAAGTACGACCAGAATTGCCAGAAGGAGTTGTAAGCGAGAAGGGTGAACCAGAAGTACAGCCAGAATTACCAGAAGGTATTGTGAGTGAGAAGGGTGAACCGGAAGTACGACCAGAATTACCAGAAGGAGTTGTAAGTGAGAAAGGTGAACCAACGATTCATACTGTAGATCCATTATTGATTACTCGTCATATTATTATTGAATCGAATGAAGAACTCGTTCCAATTCAAATTGGTAAATTGGCTCCTAAATCTGATATCATATCGAAAAATGGTAAAAAATATCGATATACAATGACCCATGAAAAAGATGGCATTGTTACCCATTTGTATACTGAGGTAATAGGTGATGATGTAACGAAACCACAGAATCAAGAATACCTTCAGTCAAATCCTGTTAAGATTGATGAACCTACAAAACAAGAAGGTTCTCATCAAGATGAAGCGGTTGCCCAAGAAGAGGACAAGTCATCTTATGGGAAATACTCAGAATCTGGGGAAGAGTTACCTCAAACAGGGCAAGCTGAACTTCCAAACACTGGTACAGAAGTCAACGCTAGCTTAGCAGCATTTGGACTTTTAGGTGTCTTGAGTGGATTTGGACTTGTTGCTCGCAAGAAAAAAGAAGACTAATTTGAATTAGATTTTCTGATAAGAATAAGGAGTAGGATATCATATCCGCTCCTTTTCTTTTTGGGATTGAGATGAGAGTCATCTTAGAGCTGGTTAAAAATTTTCAATGGTTTGATTATCAATTCTCTGTAGATTTTCTTGGTTTAGTGTCATATAGGTAAGATGACAGAATTATAATCTATAAGTTGTCTGACTTGACTTTCTTGATGGAAATTATATAATAGTTGTCACGGTAATAATTACATCTGGAAAAGAGGGCCATTTATGACCTATGAATACAAGAGCCACATTTATTTGGCAGAGGCAGTTTTAAATGTAAAGGATTTGGCAAGTCAAACAGCCTTTTATCAGCAAATTATTGGTTTAGAAATCTTATCTCAAACTGAGACAGAGGCCATTCTTGGACTTGGAGGAAAAGCCTTGGTACACTTGATTCAAGCACAAGAGAGCGGTGAAGTAAGGGAACATTATGGTATTTACCATCTGGCTATTCTTTTGCCGACACGCAAGGCTTTGGCGGATGTCTTGAAGCACCTGACAGATTTACAGATTTCTCTTGTCGGCGGTGCAGACCATGGTTACAGTGAGGCCCTTTACTTGGAGGATTTGGAGGGAAATGGCATTGAACTCTATCGAGATAAGCCGGTTTCCACATGGGATATTCGAGAAGATGGACGCATTATCGGAGTGACGGAGGTTCTTGTGGCGCAGGACATTTATGAGTTGGGAGAAAGAGTAGAGCCCTTTATCCTAGCAGAAGGTACGAGAATGGGGCATATCCATTTGTCCGTCAAGGATAGTCGAAAGTCCAGCCAGTTTTATCAAAAGGTGTTAGGGTTAGAGGATAAATTCAGTGTGCCTAGCGCTAGTTGGATTGCGGCTGGGGACTATCATCATCATTTGGCAGTCAACGAATGGGGAGGAAAAGGCCTAGCTCCGCGTAAGCAAGGCTTGCCAGGTTTGGCCTACTATGTCATTGAGGTCGCTAGTAAAGAAGAACTGTTAACGATTGCCCAGCGAGCACAAGAAGTTGATGCACCAATCAAATGGCTGACATCAAGCCAGTTGGAAATCACAGACCCAGACGGAATCGTGACCCGTATTCGCTTAGCTAGATAGGATGTGATAAAGACCAGCATCTAATACTCAATGAAAATCAAAGAGCAAACTAGGAAACTAGCCGCAGGCTGTACTTGAGTACGGCAAGGCGACGTTGACGCGGTTTGAATTTGATTTTCGAAGAGTATCAATTGTAGAAAGTGCTCCTTATTCTAGTCAGACACGTAGAAATTTTGATATGATAGTAGGGAACAAGGAGAAGAATACAATGATCAGCGAATACCAGAAAATGATAGCAGGAGAGGTTTACCGTCCATCGGACCCAGAATTGCGGGCCTTGGCTCAGACTTCTCGCCAAAAACAGTCTGCCTTTAACAAGGAAGAAGATCCCTTGAAGGGAGTCGAAATCATCAAGACTTGGTTTGGCTCGACTGGACAAAATATTTTTGTCAATCCACGCCTGGTGGTCGATTATGGGGTCAATATCCATCTAGGGGAAAATTTTTATTCTAATTGGAACTTGACCATGCTGGATGTTTGTCCGATTCGCATCGGTGACAATGCTATGATTGGTCCCAACTGTCAGTTCTTGACTCCCCTCCATCCATTGGACCCGGAGGAACGCAATTCAGGTGTGGAATACGGAAAGCCCATTACCATCGGTGACAATTTCTGGGCTGGAGGTGGTGTCATTGTCCTTCCTGGAGTGACATTGGGTAATAATGTTGTTGCTGGAGCAGGGGCTGTAATCACTAAGTCCTTTGGCGACAACGTTGTCCTAGCTGGTAATCCTGCGCGCGTGATGAAGGAGATACCTGTGAAATAGAAGTAAAAAGGAACAGCGGAGGTTGTTTCTTTTTTGTAGGTTTTCATCATTTTTTATCCAGCCCACATTTACCTACTCTATATTTTATAAAGTCTGCTTCATTGATCAATTTAAAAGCATCTCGTAAGTGGGATGCTTTTTTCTCCTCAGTTCCTCAGCTTCCTCCTTGACACTTTATCAGCTTTTGATACAATAGTACAAAATTAGAGGAGGTAGGTTATGGTTCAGAAACATGCGATTCCCATTTTAGAGTTTGATGATAATACTCAGGCGGTCATCATGCCCAATCACGAGGGGCTAGACTTGCACTTGCCCAAGAAGTGTGTCTATGCTTTTTTAGGTGAGGAGATTGACCGTTATGCGAGGGAAGTAGGGGCGGACTGTGTCGGCGAATTCGTTTCAGCCACCAAGATCTATCCAATCTATGTCGTGAACTACAAAGGCAAGGAGGTCTGTCTGGCTCAGGCTCCTGTCGGTTCAGCTCCAGCAGCTCAGTTTATGGATTGGTTGATTGGCTATGGTGTGGAGCAGATTATTTCCACTGGAACCTGTGGTGTGCTGGCTGATATAGAAGAAAATGCCTTTCTAGTCCCTGTTCGCGCTCTGCGAGATGAAGGAGCTAGTTATCACTATGTGGCACCTTCTCGTTATATGGAAATGCAGCCAGAGGCTATTGCTGCTATTAAGCGAGTGTTGGAAGCTAGAGGGATTCCCTATGAAGAAGTCATGACCTGGACGACAGACGGTTTTTACCGAGAAACGGCTGAAAAGGTGGCTTATCGCAAGGAAGAAGGCTGTGCTGTTGTGGAGATGGAGTGTTCTGCGCTTGCAGCAGTAGCCCAACTGCGTGGGGTTCTCTGGGGAGAGTTGTTGTTTACAGCTGATTCCTTAGCAGACTTGGACCAGTACGATAGTCGTGACTGGGGTTCAGAAGCTTTCGAGAAGGCCTTGGAACTCTGCCTTGAGATAGCCTTTCAGATATAGCTACTCTCCTACTTTTTATGGTACAATGGATGTATGTTATTCAAATTATTTGTGAAAAAAATTGAGAGAGCCTTGGGCGGACTTTCGCCAGCTCGTCGCATCTTTTTAAGTTTCGCTGGAGTTATTTTTATAGGCTCTCTCCTTTTGAGTTTGCCTTTTGTCCAAGCGAGTGGTTCTCAGGCCACTTATTTTGACCATCTTTTTACGACGGTGTCCATGGTCTGTGTGACTGGCCTTTTTACGCAACCAGTGGCTACTACCTATAATGTCTGGGGGCAGTTGATCTGTATGCTCTTGATACAGATCGGTGGTCTGGGACTCATGACTTTTATCGGGGTCTTTTATATTCAGGGGAAGCAAAAGCTCAGTCTTCGCAGTCGTGAAACCATTCAGGAGAGCTTCAGTTACGGGGAGGCTCGGTCGCTGAAGGCCTTTATGCGCTCCATCTTTTTGACGACTTTTCTAGTGGAGGGTTTGGGTGCCTTTCTACTAAGTTTCCGTTTTATTCCTGAGTTCGGCTGGGGACGAGGCATTTTCACCTCTATCTTTTTAGCCATTTCAGCCTTTTGTAATGCTGGTTTTGATAATTTCGGCAGTAGCAGTTTAGTGGCTTTTCAGACGGATCCCTTAATCAATCTGGTTATTGCTGGCTTGATTATCACAGGTGGTCTTGGCTTTATGGTCTGGTTTGACTTGGCAACCCAGTTTGACAAGAAGAAAAAACGCCGTCTGCGTTTCCACACCAAACTAGTCCTCTTCTTGACTGCAGGGATTTTGCTGTTTGGGACAGTATCCACACTCTTTACGGAGTGGCACAATCCAGGAACCATTGGCAATCTCAGTGTGCCAGAGAAAGTGCTGGTCAGCTTTTTCCAAACCGTCAGCATGAGAACAGCTGGCTTTGCCTCTATTGACTACACCCAAGCTCGGCCTGTGACCTTGTTTATCTATATCCTACAGATGTTTCTGGGTGGGGCGCCTGGAGGAACGGCTGGGGGGCTCAAGATTACGACTCTCTTTGTCTTATTGGTCTTTGCGCGTAGTGAATTGCTGGGCTTACCTCATGCCAATGTTGCGCAGAGAACTATTGAGGCTCGAACAGTCCAAAAATCCTTTAGTGTCTTCATTATCTTTTTGATGACCTTCTTGTTGGGCTTGATGTTGTTGGGAATTACGGCAGAAGGAACACCGCGATTTATTTACCTCATGTTTGAGACCATTTCAGCTCTTGCGACAGTTGGGGTAACGGCAAATCTGACACCAGAATTAGGCAAGTTAGCTCTTAGCATTATCATGGTGCTCATGTTTATTGGCCGTATCGGTCCCTTGACCTTGCTGGTTAGTCTAGCTGACTACCAGCCTGATAAGAAAGATTTGATTCAGTATATGAAAGCAGATATTAGTATTGGATAAGAAAGGAAGAATGATGTCAGATCGTACGATTGGAATTTTAGGTTTGGGGATTTTCGGGAGTAGTGTCCTGACGGCCCTCGCCAAGCAAGATATGAATATTATTGCCATTGACGACCACGCCGAGCGCATCAATCAATTTGAACCTGTTTTGGCGCGTGGAGTTGTGGGCGATATTACAGATGAGGAACTCCTCAGAACTGCAGGTATTGATACCTGTGATACGGTTGTGGTCGCAACAGGGGAAAATCTGGAGTCGAGTGTGCTTGCAGTAATGCACTGTAAGAGTTTGGGTGTGCCGAGGGTTATTGCCAAGGTCAAAAGTCAGACAGCCAAGAAGGTACTGGAAAAAATCGGTGCCGACTCGGTGATCTCGCCTGAGTATGAAATGGGGCAATCCCTAGCGCAGACCATTCTCTTTCATAACAATGTTGATGTCTTTCAGCTGGACAAAAATGTGTCTATCGTGGAGATGAAAATCCCTAGTGTTTGGGCAGGCCAAAGCCTGAGTCAGCTGGATCTACGTGGCAAATACAACCTCAATGTCCTAGGATTTCGTGAACAAGAAAATTCACCACTGGATGTCCAGTTTGGGCCTAATGACCTCTTGAAAGCAGATGCCTATATCTTGGCGGTCATCAATAACCAGTATCTAGACGACTTAGCAGAATTGAATTCGTAAGGAGGGGAATCCCCTCTTTTTTGATGTCCAAGATAGCAAATAGATACCAGAACACCTTGTATTTCAGTAAAAGTCATTCAAAATCTGGACTTTATGGTAGAATAGAAAGAAGTGATAAGAGAGAGTAATACTCAATGAAAATCAAAGAGCAAACTAGGAAACTAGCCGCAAGCTGCTCAAAACACTGTTTTGGGGTTGCAGATAGGGCTGACATGGTTTGAAGAGATTTTCGAAGAGTATAAGAAAAAATCAGTCCCCTAAAGGAGTAGATTATGAAGTTATTGTCTATCGCCATTCCTAGCTACAATGCCGCAGCCTATCTTCATTACTGCGTGGAGTCGCTAGTGATTGGTGGTGAGCAAGTTGAGATTTTGATTATCAATGATGGGTCTCAGGACCAGACTCAGGAAATAGCTGAGCGTTTAGCTAGCAAGTATCCTAACATTGTTAGAGCTATTTATCAGGAAAATAAGGGCCATGGTGGTGCTGTCAATCGTGGTTTGGCTGAGTCTTCTGGGCGCTATTTTAAAGTAGTTGATAGTGATGACTGGGTGGATCCTCGCGCTTACCTGAAAATTTTGGAAACCTTGCAAGAACTAGAGAGTGAGGGTCAAGAGGTAGATGCCTTTGTGACCAATTTTGTCTATGAAAAGGAAGGTCAGTCTCGTAAGAAGAGTATGAGTTACGAGTCAGTTTTGCCTGTCCAGCAGATTTTTGGCTGGGACCAGGTCGGAAATTTCTCAAAAGGCCAGTATATCATGATGCACTCGCTGATTTACCGGACAGATTTGTTGCGAGCGAGCCAGTTCCAACTGCCTGAGCATACTTTTTATGTCGATAATCTCTTTGTCTTTACCCCCCTTCAGCAGGTTAAGACCATGTACTATTTGCCTGTCGATTTCTATCGTTATTTGATTGGGCGTGAGGACCAGTCTGTCAATGAGCAAGTGATGATTAAGCGAATTGACCAGCAGCTCAAGGTCAATAGACTCTTGGTAGACCAGCTTGATTTGTCCAAAGTAAGCCACCCAAAAATGCGAGAATACCTGCTGAATCATATTGAGATTACGACGGTGATTTCCAGTGCCTTGCTCAACCGAGCTGGAACAGCGGAGCATCTGGCAAAAAAACGGGAGCTGTGGACCTATATTCAGCAGGAAAATCCAGAGGTCTTTCAGGCCATTCGCAAGACCATGTTGAGTCGTTTGACCAAACACTCCGTCTTGCCAGCTCGCAAACTTTCCAATGTCGTCTATCAAATCACCAAATCTGTTTATGGATTTAATTAATATAAGTATTTTATAAGAGGGATTTAAGAAAAATTTTAACTTTTTCTTAATCCTTTTTAATTTTAGGAGATTATACTAGAGTCATCAAATAAAGAAAAACTCTAAGGAGAATCCTATGAAATTCAATCCAAATCAAAGATATACTCGTTGGTCTATCCGCCGTCTTAGTGTCGGTGTTGCCTCAGTTGTTGTGGCCAGTGGCTTCTTTGTCCTAGTTGGGCAACCAAGTTCGGTGCGTGCCGATGGGGTCAATCCGACTCCTGCTCAAGTCGTACCAGACGCTGCTTCGGTAAGTGAAAAGAGCGACTTGCCAGCAGAACTTCTCAAAGAAGCAGTCGATACAGCTCTTCCTTCAGAACAGGCAGACTCAGCACCTAAAGCAAGCTTGAATACTACAAGCTCTCCAGAAAAAACGGATGTAGCCGCTAAAGACCAAGTAGTAGCACCAAAAGAAGAAGTGCAAGCAAAACCAGAGTCTAAGAAAGAAACAGAAGATGCGGTTAAACCTGCGACAAATCCTGCTCCTGCAGTTACTGGACAAGACCGTGAAGCAAATGAAGCTCAACCAGCAACCACTCCAGCCGAAGTTCAAAAAGGTGTGGCTGACAATACCAAAGACACAGTAGACGTTCCAGCTGCATATTTGGACAAAGCCAACTTCCCTGGTCCATTTACAGCCGGTGTCAACCAAGTCATTCCATACGAACTCTTCGCTGGTGACGGTATGTTGACTCGCCTTATCTTGAAAGCTTCTGACAAGGCTCCATGGTCAGATAACGGTTCAGCTAAAAACCCAGCTCTCCCACCAGTAGAAAACTTGGGCAAAGGCCTCTACTTCTACGAAGTGGACTTGGCAGGCACTCAAGGCAAATCAGATAAAGAGCTTCTTGACCTCTTGAAACAAAATGGCACTCAAAGTTACAAGGCAACTATCAAAGTGTACGGTGCTAAAGATGGCAAGGCCGATTTGACAAATCTCGTAGCGACTAAGAATTTAGATGTCAATTTGAATGGTTTAACTACCCCAGCTGAAGTTCAAAAAGGTGTAGCCGATAATACTAAAGACACAGTTGATGTTCCAGCAACTTACTTGGACAAGGCCGATTTCCCAGGTCCATTTACAGCTGGCGTCAACCAAGTCATTCCATATGAATTCTTCGCCGGTGACGGTATGTTGACTCGTCTGATCTTGAAAGCATCTGACAAGGCCCCATGGTCAGATAATGGTTCAGCTAAAAATCCTGCTCTCCCACCAGTAGAAAACTTGGGCAAAGGACTCTATTTCTATGAAGTAGATTTGGCCGGTACTCAAGGTAAATCTGACAAAGACCTTCTTGACCTCTTGAAACAAAACGGCACTCAAAGCTATAAAGCTACTATTAAAGTGTACGGTGCGAAAGATGGTAAGGCTGATTTGACAAATCTCGTAGCGACAAAAGATTTGGATGTCAACTTGAATGGCTTAACTACACCAGCTGAAGTACAAAAAGGCGTAGCCGACAATACCAAAGATACGGTAGACGTCCCAGCTGCATATTTGGACAAAGCTAACTTCCCTGGTCCATTTACAGCCGGTGTCAACCAAGTCATTCCATATGAATTCTTCGCTGGTGACGGTATGTTAACTCGCCTTATCTTGAAAGCTTCTGATAAAGCTCCATGGTCCGACAATGGTTCAGCCAAAAATCCTGCTCTTCCACCAGTAGAGAAATTGGGCAAAGGCCTCTACTTCTACGAAGTGGACTTGGCAGGAACTCAAGGTAAATCAGACAAAGAGCTTCTTGACCTCTTGAAACAAAATGGTACACAAAGTTATAAAGCCACTATCAAGGTATACGGTGCTAAAGATGGCAAGGCAGACTTGAGCAACCTCGTCGCGACTAAGGATTTGGATGTCAACTTGAACGGCTTAACTACTCCAGCTGAAGTGCAAAAAGGCGTAGCTGACCATACTAAAGATACAGTAGACGTCCCAGCTACTTACTTGGATAAAGCCAACTTCCCAGGCCCATTCACAGCCGGTGTCAATCAAGTCATCCCATACGAGTTCTTCGCTGGTGACGGTATGTTGACTCGTCTGATTTTGAAAGCATCCGACAAGGCTCCATGGTCAGACAATGGTTCAGCAAAAAATCCAGCCCTTCCGCCAGTAGAGAAATTGGGCAAAGGTCTCTACTTCTACGAAGTGGACTTGGCCGGCACCCAAGGTAAATCAGATAAAGAGCTTCTAGACCTCTTGAAACAAAACGGCACTCAAAGTTATAAAGCAACTATCAAAGTGTACGGTGCCAAAGACGGCAAGGCCGATTTGAGCAACCTCGTAGCGACTAAGGATTTGACAGTGAACTTGAATGGACATCAGTCTCTGATTCCGATGCAGTCAGGTTTCGTCCCATCTTCTAATGGTTCAGCTATGCCGGCTCCAATGATGAATAGTCATCAAGATGCGTCTAAGATGAACGCTCAAATGCCTAGTGCCAATCAAGATGATATGAAATCTAAAATGCCAGCTACTAGTCAGGATAAGATGATGCCTAACAAAGAGCAGGACAAAACCATGAATGCTAGCCAGCCTATGGCAACACCAAGCATGAAACAAGATCAAGCTCCAGCAGCCTCAAGCAAAATGTCTGATGAAGGCAAGATGGTATCTAATAACAAGGTATCAAGTCCGATGATGACTGATCAAATGAAAGACCAAAAAGACATGCTTCCATATACTGGTGAAGCCCAAACATCAATGGCTACTATTGGATTCTTTGGATTAGCTTTGGCCGGACTTCTAGGCGGCCTCGGTTTGAAAGCTAAAAAAGAGGAAAATGACTAGTCTAGTTACAGACTTTCTATCTAGGATTTGAAAAATCCATATATCGTTTAGAATGTTCGTAAAGCGATTAAAATAGTGTTATACTATTGTAGTATAGCACTGTTTTTTCAAAGGAGAGACAGATGGGAAAGACAATTTTACTCGTTGACGACGAGGTAGAAATCACAGATATTCATCAACGCTATCTGGTTCAGGCAGGGTATCAAGTTTTGGTGGCTCATGATGGAGTAGAGGCCTTAGAAATCTTCAAGCGAAAACCGATTGATTTGATTATTACAGATATCATGATGCCCCGTATGGATGGTTATGATTTGATTAGTGAGGTTCAGTATCAATCTCCAGATCAGCCTTTTCTCTTTATCACGGCTAAGACCAGTGAGCAGGACAAGATTTACGGCCTGAGCTTGGGGGCAGATGACTTTATTGCCAAGCCCTTTAGCCCTCGTGAACTGGTTTTGCGTGTCCACAATATCTTGCGTCGCCTTCATCGTGGAGGTGAGACAGAGGTCGTCAGTCTCGGGGATTTACGGATGAATCACGGTAGCCATGAGGTCCAAGTCGGAGATGTGGCGCTTGATTTGACCGTCAAATCCTTCGAACTTCTATGGCTTTTAGCCAGCAATCCAGAGCGGGTTTTCTCTAAGACAGACCTCTATGAAAAGGTCTGGCAAGAAGACTATGTGGATGACACCAATACCTTGAATGTTCATATTCATGCTCTTCGACAGGAGTTGGCTAAACATGCTAGTTCAGAAACACCCACCATCAAAACCGTCTGGGGCTTGGGCTACAAAATTGAGAAAGCACGAGGTAGTTAATGAAATTAAAAAGTTATATTTTAGTGGGGTATGTCATTTCAACACTCCTAACGATTATCGTGGTTTTTTGGGCTATCCAGCGAATGCTAATTGAAGAAAGAGAAATTTATTTCCTAGTGGGTATGACTCTAGTGGCTAGTTTTATCGGTGCTGGGATTAGTCTCTTTCTCCTATCGCCGGTCTTTACTTCATTGGGCAAACTCAAGGAACATGCCAAGCGGGTAGCGGATAAGGACTTTCCATCAAATCTGGAGGTTCAAGGCCCTGTAGAATTTCAACAATTAGGCCAAGCTTTCAATGAAATGTCCCATGATTTGCAGGCGACATTTGATTCCTTGGAAGAAAGCGAACGAGAAAAGGGCTTGATGATTGCTCAACTTTCGCATGATATCAAGACCCCCATCACTTCAATCCAAGCGACGGTAGAAGGAATTTTGGATGGGGTTATCAAGGAAGGAGAACAGGACCATTATCTAGCAACCATTGGGCGCCAGACTGAAAGACTCAATAAACTGGTTGAGGAATTAAATTTTTTGACCCTAAACACAGCTAGAAATCAGGTGGAAACGACCAGCAAGGACAGCATTTTTCTGGACCAGCTCTTGATTGAGTGCATGAGTGAATTTCAGTTCTTGATTGAGCAGGAGGAGCGAGATGTTCATTTGCAGGTAATTCCTGAGTCTGCCCGAATTGAGGGAGATTATGCCAAGCTTTCTCGTATCTTGGTGAATCTGGTCAATAACGCTTTTAAATACTCAGCCCCAGGAACCAAGCTGGAAGTGGTGGCTAAGCTGGAAAATAACCAGCTTTCAATCAGTGTGACCGATGAGGGGCAGGGCATTGCTCCAGAGGATTTGGAGAATATTTTCAAACGCCTTTATCGTGTAGAAACTTCGCGTAACATGAAAACAGGTGGTCATGGCTTAGGACTTGCGATTGCGCGTGAATTGGCCCATCAATTGGGTGGAGAAATTACAGTCAGCAGCCAGTACGGTCTAGGAAGCACCTTTACCCTTGTTCTCAATCTCTCTGGCAATGAAAATAAAGCTTAAAACCCCTTTACAAATCTAGCCATTCATGGTAGAATGGATTTTGTGTGAAATATCAGCAGGAAAGCATGAAGCTCGTCAACAGGTGTCTTATGATAAGTAACCTTGGCTGTTTAGGCGAAGGGCATCTGCACGAATCAGGGCTTTCTAAGTGACTATTTCCACCGAAATATTATTTATATCAGGAGGACATTCACATGTCACGTTATACAGGACCATCTTGGAAACAAGCTCGTCGCCTTGGCCTTTCACTTACAGGTACAGGTAAAGAATTGGCACGTCGTAACTACGTACCAGGACAACACGGACCAAACAACCGTTCTAAATTGTCAGAATACGGTTTGCAATTGGCTGAAAAACAAAAACTTCGTTTCACTTACGGTGTAGGTGAAAAACAATTCCGTAACTTGTTCGTACAAGCTACAAAAATCAAAGGCGGAATCCTAGGTTTCAACTTCATGCTTCTTTTGGAGCGTCGTTTGGATAACGTTGTTTACCGTCTTGGTCTTGCGACTACTCGTCGTCAAGCTCGTCAATTCGTAAACCACGGTCACATCCTTGTTGACGGAAAACGCGTTGATATCCCATCATACCGCGTAACTCCAGGTCAAGTGATCTCAGTTCGTGAGAAATCATTGAAAGTTCCAGCAATCCTTGAAGCAGTAGAAGCTACTCTTGGACGTCCAGCATTCGTATCATTTGACGCTGAAAAATTGGAAGGTTCATTGACTCGCTTGCCAGAACGCGACGAAATCAACCCAGAAATCAACGAAGCACTTGTCGTTGAATTCTACAACAAAATGCTTTAATTTTAAGATATATCTTACAGAAAGCCTACAACAGTGGGCTTTTTGCTTTGTCTTAAAAAACTATAGAACACTTCTTAACTGTGAAGGAGGATAAAAAATTTCCCTGCAAAATGAAATTGCAAGGAACTTTTGTTAATGGTAATGAACAAGCCAGACGGAATATTTTTTCCCAAGCCAGAGAGCAAAGAGGAGATTGATGACGACGATGCCTGAACCGACAAGTGAAAATAGGAAAAATTCGCTAGTCGAAACTTGCCACAAATGTACGATGTCTGTAATCAAATAAGCACTGACAGGAAAACAGAGGATAGAAGTAATCAGAGCAGGAATATACTTGCGAAGAAGGATTGATTGTCCGATATGGAGCAAGAGATGAAGCGCAAAGGCTACAAATCCCCCTAACCAAACCAATTCGAGCGCTCTAGATTGAGTAACATACGCTAATAAAGTGATGGATAAGACAAGAATAAATTCCTCAAAAACTGCAAGGGCAAATCCCTCTATTGTAATTCCTTTGTGAATCTTGAGAACAGCTGGAGCCTTTTGAGCCAGCAAGGTTTCGTTGAGGTGAATCCAAGGGACAAGACCGATAATTTCTTCCATATCGTGAAAGATAAAGAGTAGAGGGAACATCCAAAGATAAAACGCCATAAATCTCTCCTGAAAAGTTATAGATCGCTAACCAATAAAGCAAAAAACGCCCAGTAAGGCGTTTTGAGTTAGGTGTGCTTATTTAACCTCTGTAAACACAACGTGCTTGCGAAGTTTTGGTGAGTATTTCTTCAATTGAAGACGGTCTGGAGTGTTACGTTTGTTTTTAGAAGTAAGGTACAAGCGTTCACCAGATTCTTTGTGTTCAAGTGTAATATTTACGCGCATGGTATCTCCCTTCTATTATTCAGCTGATGCAGCTTTAGCGATTTTACGTCCTTTGTAGTATCCTTTAAGTGATACACGGTGAGAACGTGAGTAATCTCCAGTAGTTTCGTCAAAGTTTACAGATGGAGCTGTTACTTTGTAGTGGGTACGACGTTTGTTTTTCTTCGCTTTTGAAGTGCGACGTGCAGGTACTGCCATTTTGATTTCTCCTTTAGGTATTTATATTCGATTCAATCTACTGATTTTCATCAACCATACTAGGATAACACATTTTTTTTGTAAAGTAAAGTTACTTGACAAAAAAAGATGAAAAAATTAGAAGATATTACTCAGTTGATATTACTAAAACCTAAATGATATCATTTTGTTTTTAAAAATTAATAGAAAGTTGACAAATAATCACTAAAAAGTTTCAGCCCAATAATTACTTATAGGAAGTGAGATTATATTGTGCTGAAATACTCTTTTATTCTTATAACTTTTACACTATAATTGTAGTTAGAAAGGAAGAGAAATGTTTGATTATAGAGCACTAGTTATTTTGATGACTTTGATGGATCATTGTGAGCTATCATTATATGAATTATCTGTTAAGGTGAGCTTACCTATAAAGGAAGTCAAAGAAGGAATAGATTATTTAGTGCCTTATCTAGCTAATAAAGGGATAGTGCTGGATAAAAAACAAGGTCGCTATAGTTTATCAAATCGTACGAAGCAGTCTTTGACAGATATTATTAAGTCGGATGAATTGGTTTTACCAAAGTCGACTCGCTTAGCATTAATCTATCTTTACACCTTTTGCCGATTAGATTTTATATCGAATAATCATTACCAAGACTTTTTGAAAGTAAGTAAGAATACAACCTTATCTGATATTCAATCATTAAGAAAGATTATGTTAGATAATGATTTGGAGCTAGGGTACAGTAGAGCAAAAGGTTATACTTTACACGGTTCAGAGTGGAATAAGCACCGTTTAGCTTTTCAAATGGTTAGTGAGTTGCTGGAATCCTCCATAGGGATTTGGGGGTTGGATTATGTTTTATCCAGTTGGGGGTATTCATTAACTTATGATTTGATTGATCAGGTAGTTAAAGATTATTATGAAAAGCTACAGATAGTACCTATTGTTAATCAATTAAAAGTTTGCCTTTTCGGTTTAGTATTCATTATATGTAGGTATCAAAGGGATGTTGAAAGAGTATGTCTTTCAGAGACACTAGTATCTCCTATTATTCAAGATATAACGACTATTTTATTGGATACAGTAGTTGATTTGGGAATTATAGATACGGTATTTTCAGAGGATGATTATCGCTATATCACAGTTTTATTATCAAGTTGCTTTGAAGGTGAAGTAGATGTTGCTCCGGTTTACTTTAATCAATTAACAGAGGCTATTATAAGTAGAATGGAAGATATTTCTTTGTTACATTTTAAACAAAGAGAAGTATTGAGAGAAAATCTTCGCCGCCACCTTATACCGGCTTACTATAGATTAAAGTTCGGCTTACCTAGTTCAAATGAATATGTGTTGCATGTTAAAGAACATTATCCTGATTTATTTGAACTAGTAAAAGGTTCTTTGACTCCCTTGATGGACGCTATTGACAAGCCCATACCTGATAGTGAAACAGCATATTTTGTTATCCATTTTGGAGGATATTTAAAGAAAGCAGACAATTTGCCTCAAAAATGTTATAAAGCAGCAATTATCTGTCCTAATGGAATTAGTTCTTCATTGATGATAAAAGAGAATCTATTAGCATTATTCCCTCAAATTGAGTTTATAGGAACCTCAAAGATTGATGATTTATATGCGAAAACTAGTAGTGACTATGATATGGTTTTTTCTACTATAAAGGTGGATACAGAGAAGCCAAATTATCTAGTTTCCGTTATGATGACTGAAGAACAAACAACTCAATTAGTTGAATTGGTATCAAAAGATTTTCCGGATACAGGTTATCAAGATATTGAGCTGAATCAGATAATTAGTATAGTAAGACGATATAGTGTAATCACACAAGAATTAGAGTTGAAATTAGCATTAAAGCGATATCTCTATCAAGAAATGAATAGAAAGGAAATGTTACCATTGTTAGAAGAATTAATTACAAAAGAAACCTATCAGGTTAGTTCGAAAAAATTAGGATGGAAGGAGGCGATTCGTTTAGCAGCTAAACCACTTTTGGATCAAGATAAGATAACTGAGAACTACCCTGAGGCAATGATTCAAAAAGTAGAAGAGTTTGGGCCTTTTATTAATTTAGGGAAGGGAGTAGCAATTCCTCACGCTCGGCCAGATGAAGGTGTGAATGAAATAGGAATGTCAATGTTAGTTTTGGAAGAACCGATTTATTTATTGGATAATCCAGAACAAGAGGTAAGATTGTTGATTTGTATTGCAGCCATTGATAATGAAAGTCATTTAAAGGCTTTGTCACATTTAACAACAATTTTAAGAGATAAAAATCATGTTCAAACTTTAATATCATCAAAAAACTATGATGACATTGAAATGATAATTAAACAGGAGGATTAAATAATGTTAAAAATTGGTACAGCTTGTGGTTCAGGATTAGGTTCAAGTTTTATGGTACAGATGAATATTGAATCTGTATTGAGTGATTTGAATGTTTCAGATGTAGAAGTTGAACACTATGATTTAGGTGGAGCAGATCCAAATGCTGCTGATATTTGGATTGTTGGTCGTGATCTAGCTGATTCAGCTAGTCATCTTGGAGATGTTCGTATCTTAAATAGTATTATTGATATGGATGAACTACGAGAATTAATTACGAAACTTTGTGAAGAAAAAGGACTTATATAGGAGGCTAGCGTCATGATGAAGTTCATATTGGATATTGTTAGTACACCAGCTATTTTAGTAGCTTTAATTGCAATCTTAGGATTAGTTCTTCAGAAGAAGAAATTACCTGATATTATTAAAGGTGGAATTAAGACCTTTGTTGGTTTCTTAGTTGTATCTGGTGGTGCAGGAATTGTACAAAATTCTTTAAATCCATTTGGTACCATGTTTGAACATGCTTTTCATTTATCTGGAGTTGTTCCGAATAATGAAGCAATTGTAGCTGTAGCTTTAACAACATATGGCTCAGCTACTGCAATGATAATGTTTGCAGGTATGGTGTTCAATATCTTAATCGCTCGTTTTACTCGATTCAAATATATCTTTTTAACAGGGCATCACACTCTATATATGGCATGTATGATTGCGGTTATTTTATCAGTTGCTGGCTTTACAAGTTTGCCTCTTATCTTACTAGGAGGATTAGCGCTCGGTATTATTATGAGTATTTCCCCAGCATTTGTTCAAAAATATATGGTTCAATTAACTGGAAATGACAAGGTGGCTTTAGGTCATTTCAGTTCTTTGGGATATTGGTTGAGTGGTTTTACTGGTAGCCTTATCGGTGACAAATCAAAATCAACAGAGGACATTAAATTTCCAAAGAGTTTAGCTTTTTTACGTGATAGTACTGTTAGTATTACTTTATCTATGGCAGTTATTTACATTATTGTAGCTATCTTTGCAGGGTCAGAATATATAGAAAAAGAAATCAGTAATGGTACAAGTGGTCTAGTTTATGCTTTACAATTAGCAGGTCAATTTGCAGCAGGTGTATTTGTTATTTTAGCAGGTGTTCGCCTTATTTTGGGTGAAATTGTTCCAGCCTTTAAAGGTATCTCAGAGCGTCTCGTACCTAATTCAAAACCTGCTTTGGATTGTCCGATTGTTTATACTTATGCACCTAATGCAGTCCTAATTGGATTTATCTCTAGTTTTGTTGGTGGTTTAGTAAGTATGGCAATTATGATTGCTTCAGGAACGGTTGTCATCTTACCAGGCGTTGTGCCTCATTTCTTCTGTGGAGCGACTGCAGGTGTCATCGGGAATGCATCTGGGGGTGTTCGTGGAGCCACTATTGGAGCATTTTTACAAGGTATTTTAATTAGTTTTCTTCCAGTCTTTTTAATGCCAGTTTTGGGAGGACTTGGTTTCCAAGGGTCAACTTTCTCAGATGCAGATTTTGGTCTATCAGGAATTATTTTAGGAATGTTGAATCAATTTGGCTCACAAGCAGGCATTATTATTGGTCTTGTTCTTATTCTAGCAGTTATGTTTGGAGTATCCTTTATTAAAAAGCCATCTGCAAAGGAGGAATAAGGGATGATTTTAAGTGAAAATAGAGAAGATGAGTTAAGAAAATTTGCAACAAAAATCCGATTAAATACTCTTAGAACATTGAATCATCTTGGATTCGGCCATTATGGAGGGAGTCTGTCTATAGTAGAAGTTTTAGCGGTGCTTTATGGTGAAATAATGCCGATGACTCCAGAAATATTTGCATCACGAGATAGAGATTATTTTGTTTTATCCAAGGGACATGCTGGACCAGCTTTGTACAGCACACTCTATTTGAATGGTTTCTTTGACAAAGAATTCTTATATTCTTTAAATACAAATGGAACTAAATTACCGTCTCATCCTGATAGAAATCTAACGCCGGGTATAGATATGACAACTGGCTCTCTAGGACAAGGAATTAGTGTCGCAACCGGACTTGCATATGGTCAGAGAATAAGAAAAAGTCCCTTTTATACATATACCATTGTTGGAGATGGTGAGTTAAATGAGGGACAATGTTGGGAGGCTATACAGTTTGCTTCTCATCAACAGTTATCTAATTTAATTGTATTTGTAGACGATAACAAAAAACAATTAGATGGTTTTACAAAGGATATTTGTAATCCAGGAGATTTTGTAGAAAAATTCTCAGCATTTGGATTTGAATCCATTAGGGTCAATGGTTCAGATATTAGAGAAATTTATGAAGGGATTATCCAATTAAAACAGTCAAATAATTCATCCCCTAAGTGTATTGTATTAGACACTATTAAAGGTCAAGGAGTTCGAGAGCTGGAAGAAATGAAATCCAATCATCATCTTCGCCCTACTGTAGAGGAGAGACAAATGTTAACTTCAGTTGTAGAAAGATTAAGTCAGGAATTGGAGGAAACAGAATGATGAGAAGTACGAAAGAATTACGACATGTGTATAGAGATTTCCTTCTAGAAGCTAACCAAAGTTATTCTGATATAGTAGTTTTAGAAGCAGACTTGTCAAGTTCGATGGCTACTAATAATCTTGAAAAGGACTTTGGAGACCGTTATGTGAATGTTGGGATCATGGAAGCAGAAATGGTCGGGCTTGCAGCAGGTTTATCTATTCAGGGGTTTAGACCTTATCTTCATACATTTGGCCCTTTTGCTTCACGAAGAGTATTTGATCAATTATTTATTTCTCTTGGGTACGCACAATTGGATGCCACTGTGATTGGCTCAGATGCAGGAGTAACGGCAGAGATGAATGGTGGAACACATATGCCATTTGAAGAAATTGGATTGTTACGTTTAATTCCTAAATCAATCATTTTTGAAGCAACTGATGATATCCAATTTCGTGAAATCTTGAACCAGACATTAGAATTAAAAGGACTAAAATATATTCGAACAATTAGAAAAGCTCCAGAGGCTGTATATCAAGGTGGAGAAGATTTTTCTAAAGGCTACATTGAGTTAAGACACGGTGAAGATGTTGTAATAGTTGCTTCTGGCATAATGGTTGCTCCAAGTATTCGAGTTGCGGATGAACTGTCTAAATTAGGTTATTCAGTAGGTGTGATAGATTTATTTAGAATCAAACCGATACCAGAACAGATAAAAACAATGTTAAGCGGAAAAACTATATTTACTGTAGAAAACCACAATCAGATAGGTGGAATTGGCAGTGCTTTATGTGAATTATTCTCTGATGATGGAATAACAAAAATTCATCGGATGGGTGTTCAAGAAAGATTCGGTCAAGTAGGGAAAATGGATTATCTTCTTAATGAGTATGGTTTGAGTGAATCGAATATAAAAGAGAAAGTTTTAGCGTTTTATAATGCAAGATAGATATTAAATACACTTATCTGAAAGAACTTCTGTAAAAATTACATTACGTTATTTAAAGCGAGCGGATTAAAAGCATATTCTGGTAATCAGAAAGTGCCCTGATCCGCTTTGTTGTTTTTAATTTAAAATGTTTATATGTGTATAGAATTTTCTGAAAATTCAAGAATTTTCTTCTGTTCATTGCCTTTAAAATGTGCTATAATAGTAAAAACTGAAATGGGAGGGAACAAATGACTGAATTAGCTAAACGTCATCGCAGTAGCATTTATGATAGTATGGTTAAATCACCAAACCGTGCTATGCTTCGTGCGACTGGTATGACAGATAAGGACTTTGAAACACCGATTGTGGGAGTGATTTCGACTTGGGCGGAAAATACACCATGTAACATCCACTTGCATGATTTTGGGAAATTGGCTAAAGAGGGTGTCAAATCTGCAGGCGCTTGGCCTGTGCAGTTTGGGACTATCACTGTAGCGGACGGGATTGCCATGGGAACGCCTGGTATGCGCTTCTCTTTGACATCTCGTGATATCATCGCGGACTCCATCGAAGCGGCTATGGGTGGTCACAACGTGGATGCCTTCGTCGCTATCGGTGGCTGTGACAAGAACATGCCTGGATCTATGATTGCTATTGCAAATATGGATATTCCAGCT
The DNA here is from genome assembly GCF_946188375.1 of Streptococcus mitis. Lineage (GTDB taxonomy): Bacteria > Bacillota > Bacilli > Lactobacillales > Streptococcaceae > Streptococcus > Streptococcus mitis_CX. The sequence goes on along the minus strand of NZ_CAMHUS010000004.1, from coordinate 49,445 downwards.
ATTTTCGCTTATGGTGGAACCATTGCACCGGGAAATCTTGATGGCAAAGACATCGACTTGGTTTCTGTTTTTGAGGGTATCGGAAAATGGAACCACGGTGACATGACAGCTGAGGACGTGAAACGTCTTGAATGTAATGCCTGCCCTGGCCCTGGTGGCTGTGGTGGTATGTACACTGCTAATACCATGGCGACTGCTATCGAAGTTCTCGGTATGAGTTTGCCAGGCTCTTCATCTCACCCAGCTGAATCAGCTGACAAGAAAGAAGACATCGAAGCAGCAGGACGTGCTGTTGTTAAGATGTTGGAGCTCGGTCTCAAACCATCAGATATCTTGACTCGTGAAGCCTTTGAAGATGCTATCACTGTAACTATGGCTCTAGGTGGTTCTACAAACGCCACTCTTCACTTGCTTGCCATTGCCCATGCTGCCAATGTTGACTTGTCACTTGAGGACTTTAATACAATCCAAGAACGTGTGCCTCACTTGGCTGACTTGAAACCATCTGGTCAGTATGTCTTCCAAGACCTCTACGAAGTCGGTGGTGTGCCTGCGGTTATGAGATATCTCTTGGCAAATGGTTTCCTTCATGGAGACCGCATTACATGTACTGGTAAGACTGTTGCTGAGAACTTAGCTGACTTTGCAGATCTTACACCAGGTCAAAAAGTCATCATGCCACTTGAAAATCCAAAACGTGCAGATGGTCCGCTTATCATCTTGAACGGGAACCTTGCTCCTGACGGTGCGGTTGCCAAGGTATCAGGTGTTAAGGTCCGTCGTCACGTTGGTCCAGCTAAGGTCTTTGACTCAGAAGAAGATGCTATTCAGGCTGTTCTGACAGATGAAATCGTTGATGGCGATGTAGTCGTTGTTCGTTTCGTTGGACCTAAGGGTGGTCCTGGTATGCCTGAGATGCTCTCACTTTCATCAATGATTGTTGGTAAAGGTCAAGGAGACAAGGTTGCCCTCTTGACGGATGGGCGTTTCTCTGGTGGTACTTATGGTCTGGTTGTTGGACATATCGCCCCTGAAGCTCAGGATGGTGGACCAATTGCCTACCTTCGTACAGGTGATATCGTTACGGTTGACCAAGATACCAAAGAAATTTCCATGGCCGTATCCGAAGAAGAACTTGAAAAACGCAAGGCAGAAACAACCTTGCCACCACTCTATAGTCGTGGTGTCCTCGGTAAATATGCCCATATCGTATCATCTGCTTCACGCGGAGCCGTGACAGACTTCTGGAATATGGACAAGTCAGGTAAAAAATAAACTCAAAAGCAAGCCAACTTCGGCTTGCTTTTTTTCATCTTTAAAAGTTATTGACCTGCTTAACGAGGTGGCAGTCCAAGGGCAATACGACCGTAGCGACTGATTCGTGTGATTTTCCAAGCAGGTGACCAGGTGACTTCAACCTTGACATCTTCAATCCCCTCGATTTGTTTCAGACCTGCAACGATTTCAATAGGCAAACTTTCTGCACAATCGCATGCAGTGTCGGTGAAGGTCATGACAATCTTGCAGAGACCCGTTTCATCCAGATTGATTTCATAAATCAGCCCTAGATTGTAAACATCCAATTCCACATCGGTATCAAAAACCTTCTCTAGTTTTTTGATAATTTGGTCTTGCAAGGCCAAAGCACGGTCATTGATTTTGATATCGTCTCTCATTACAGTCCCTCCACGTGATAAATATCCTCTATTTTCTCATAATTCTGACAATTTGGCAAGTTTTTGATGAATTTTCTGAAAAATATGATAAAATGAAGAAAATACTGAATCAAGGGGAAGCCTATGGAGCAGATTGGAAAAGTCTTTAGACAATTACGAGAGTCAAGAAATATCTCGCTGAGACAAGCAACTGGGGGACAATTTTCGCCGTCTATGTTATCTCGCTTTGAAACTGGTCAGAGTGAGCTTTCGGTGGAAAAGTTTTTATTTGCCCTGGAAAATATATCTGCCAGTGTGGAGGAGATCCTCTTTCTGGCGAGAGGTTTTCAGTATGATACAGATTCTGAGTTGAGAAAAGAAATCATAGATGTCTTGGATCCAAAGAATATAGCTCCGCTTGAGGACTTGTATCGCAGGGAGTATCAAAAGCATGCCCATTCTCAAAACAAACAGAAACATATTCTAAATGCCATTATTATCAAGTCTTATATGAAGAGTATGGATGAAACGGTAGAGTTAACGGCAGAGGAAGGTAAAGTCCTTCATGACTACTTGTTTTCTACTGAGATTTGGGGAATCTATGAACTCAATTTATTCTCGGTCAGTTCTCCGTTCTTATCTGTTTCCCTTTTTACTAGATATGTACGAGAAATGGTCCGAAAATCTGATTTTCTAATGGAAATGTCTGGTAATCGAAACCTGTTTCACACTATGCTATTGAATGGTTTTTTAGCTAGCATTGAGTGTGAAGAATTTACTAATGCCTCTTATTTTAAACGTGTCATCAAAGAGCATTTCTACAAGGAAAATGAGACCTATTTCCGAATTGTCTATTTGTGGGCGGAAGGTCTCCTTGATAGCAAGCAAGGCAGAGTCAAGGAAGGTCAGAAAAAGATGGAGGATGCTGTCCGTATTTTTGAGATGTTAGGCTGCAACAAATCGGCAGATTACTATAGAAATACGACCGATTGTTGAATATCTGCAAACTAAGAAAATAATTTAAAATTTGAAGCGATAGAACTCTTACCCTCTCTCAGGTTATCAAAGAAGTTCTATCGTTTTTTTGCTTATTTTGTGTGTTGCATATATTCAAAAGTTTTCCCTTTCAATTTCTAAGTGATATACTATAGTCATACTTCATATAGGGATTATCACAAGAAGGGAGATTACCTATGAAACTATTGTTCAGAAATCAAGCTTATCGTCTTTTGACTTTGTCACGCTTCTTCAATGCCTTTGGTGCTTCGATTTTTAATCTGGTATTTATCGTCTATGCATCGACCCTACCACAAGCCTCTTTTGCGGTTGCTATGGCGAATATTGTCATGATTCTTCCGACCCTCTTTACAGTTTTTGTAGGGATTCGGGCAGATTACACAAGGGACAAGGTCAAATGGATGGTCTATAGCGGTTTGTTTCAGGCGGTTTTATTTTTTCTGGCAGCCCTGGTTGTTCAGCAAGCTAGTCTCTTTGCTTTTTCTATCCTGTGTTTAATCAATGTCATTAGTGATGTCATCAGTGATTTTGCTGGTGGTTTGCGAATGCCTCTCGTTAAGGAAAAAGTGGCTGAAGAGGATCTGATGGAAGCTTATTCTTTTTCCCAGTTCATCACCTATATTTCAGCTATTGGTGGTCAAGCTTTTGGAGTCTGGCTCTTAGGTCTATCAGTCAACAATTTTTCCCTCGTTGCGGGAATCAATGCTTGCTTTTTCCTCGTATCAGCCGTGATCCTCTTTTTAGGAAAAAGCAAATTGAGCCTGTCAATGTCATCTGCTGATGGTGAAATTCTAAAAAATGAGAAGCTTTCTATTAAAGAGCAGTTCCTAACAATTTACCGAAATTTACGCCTCGTTTTTCTTAAAAGTGGACAGAAAAACTTTGGTTTCATGATCTTTGCTGTCTTGCTTATCAATGCCTTGGGTGGCGCTCTAGGAAGCGTTTATAACATCTTCTTTTTGAGCCATTCTCTCTTGAATTTTTCTTACACAGAGGCACTATTTATCGAGCAAGTCTGTGTTTTATTAGCAATTATCATCAGTAGCCTTACGGGAAATGATTATTTTGGGAAGCAGTCCTTGCCTAGATTGATGATGTGGGTGACATTAGGAGTCAGTCTAGTTGGTCTGGCTAACTTATTCAATCAAGTCGTGCTTGGTTTGCTATTTCTCTGTTCAACTCTGTATGTTTCTGGTAAAGTTCCACCAAAGATTAATGCCATGCTCCTGAAAAATCTAGCTCCAGAGGTTCTAGCTCGTACCAGTAATTTTTTGGGTTTATTGTTTACCTTATCAGTACCTCTTGGTACAGCCTGTTTTTCACTTGTAGCTGTATGGAATATACAGTTGACTTGGATGCTATTTGTTGGTCTTTCCTTGTTAGCTATTCTTTTGACAGGTCTTAATCTCAAAAATGATATCTAATACTCTTCGAAAATCTCTTCAAACCACGTCAACGTCGCCTTGCCGTAGTACGGTTACTGACTTCGTCAGTTCTATCCACAACCTCAAAACAGTGTTTTGAGCAACCTGCGGCTAGTTTCCTAGTTTGCTCTTTGATTTTCATTGAGTATAAATCCTAATTTTTTTCTTACTGTTTTAATCCCTCTATTTATGGTAAAATAAGACTATTAAGTTTAAAGAGGATTCCCTATGAAATTACAAAAACCAAAAGGAACGCAGGATATTTTACCTGCTGAGTCTGCCAAATGGCAGTACGTTGAGGGCTTTGCCCGTGAAATTTTCAAGCGCTATAACTATGCAGAAGTGCGCACGCCTATTTTTGAGCACTACGAGGTTATCAGCCGCTCTGTCGGAGACACAACGGATATCGTAACCAAGGAAATGTACGATTTCTATGACAAGGGTGACCGCCATATTACCCTCCGTCCAGAAGGAACTGCGCCCGTTGTCCGCTCCTATGTGGAAAATAAACTCTTCGCCCCAGAAGTGCAAAAGCCAAGCAAGTTCTACTACATGGGCCCTATGTTCCGTTACGAGCGTCCACAGGCAGGACGTTTGCGCCAGTTCCACCAGATTGGTGTTGAGTGTTTTGGCTCTAGCAATCCAGCTACGGATGTGGAAACCATCGCGATGGCAGCCCATTTCTTGAAAGAAATCGGCATCCAAGGTGTTAAATTGCACCTCAACACGCTTGGAAATCCTGAGAGCCGTGCGGCCTACCGTCAAGCCTTGATTGACTATTTGACACCGCTTAAGGAGACCTTGTCTAAGGATAGCCAACGTCGCTTGGAGGAAAATCCTCTCCGTGTCTTGGACTCTAAGGAGAAAGAAGACAAGGTGGCAGTGGAGAATGCGCCGTCTATCTTGGATTTCCTTGATGAAGAAAGCCAAGCTCATTTTGATGCTGTCCGTCAGATGTTGGAAAATCTTGGAGTAGACTATATCATCGATACCAATATGGTGCGTGGTCTGGACTACTACAACCACACCATTTTCGAGTTTATCACTGAGATTGAGGGCAATGACCTGACAGTCTGTGCGGGTGGTCGTTACGATGGCTTGGTTGCTTACTTTGGAGGCCCGGAAACTGCTGGATTTGGTTTTGGACTTGGTGTAGAGCGCCTGCTTCTCATTCTTGAAAAGCAAGGTGTGGCCCTCCCTATCGAAAACGCCCTAGATGTCTATATCGCAGTCTTGGGCGAAGGAGCAAATGTTAAGGCCTTGGAATTGGTACAAGCTCTTCGCCAACAAGGATTTAAAGCAGAGCGTGATTACCTCAACCGTAAACTCAAAGCTCAGTTCAAGTCAGCCGATGTCTTTGCGGCTAAGACCCTCATCACCCTAGGCGAGAGCGAAGTCGAAAGCGGACAAGTGACGGTCAAGAACAACCAAACCCGAGAAGAAGTGCAAGTGTCACTTGAGGCAATCAGCCAAAACTTCTCAGAAATCTTTGAAAAATTAGGCTTTTAATAGTAGATAAACTGGTCAGGACCTTACTCCTGACCTTTTTCTTTTGCAAAATGACAAAAATCATAAACTTTTTGACAAATATGCTTGTCAAAAAGAAAAAGATGTGTTACAATAAATTCAAGTTAAGAAATAGGAACCAGAAAGGAGCTATGATGTGGATACTAGGATTTATACTATTTCTGATTTTCTTTTATTCTAATGATTCTAAAAAAATCAAGAAACTAGAGAATAAAATCAAAAAGCTTGAGCGAAAAGAGAAAGGAAACGCAGAAATGTCGAGATTATTACAAGAAATGATTAGAAAGAAACCAATTATAACAGGAGCGTATATTGGGCCAGATAACTGGGAAGTTGTGGATGTCGATGAGGAATGGGTCAAACTACGTAGTGTTGATAAAAAGGGGAAAGAAAAAGTCAAGTTGCAACGTATTGAGGATATCCAAACCGTTGAATTTGACGGAGAGTAGGTGTGTAACATGCAACTAAAAAATCGTCTAAAAGAGCTTCGGGCTCGCGATGGTCTCAATCAAACCGAACTGGCCAAGTTGGCAGAAGTTTCGAGGCAGACCATTAGCCTATTAGAACGGGACGAATACACCCCGTCAGTTGTGATTGCCTTGAAAATATCTCAGATTTTCAACGAAACAGTCGAATCGGTATTTCGCTTGGAGGAGGATGAGTGATGAACATGTATAGAGTGGTTTATTTTATGAGTGTTCTTGCCCTTATTGTGAATGCATTTGCTATGATTGGAACATTACTGGGTTGGTTCTATTTTGTTGAAAGTAAGTATTTGTTTTGGATTAACTTAGTCCTCTTGTCCATTTTCAATCGGTTGAAGAAAAAGGAGAAAGATGATGAACAAGTATAAAGTGATTTATTATGTAGTTGCCATAGCTCTATTAGTCAGCGTATTTCTACTGATTGGGATAGACTTAGGCTGGTTTAGTCCCTATCAAAGTAACAAATTTGTTTGGGCCTATTTTGTCCTCATACCAGTAATTGAATGGATTGAAAAGAAATCAAAAAATCTAGCAAGTGAAAAAGGAGAATGAATATGAAAGAGTTTTTAGCAGGTTTTCAAGTAGATACTGAGAACAAAGAACTTGCAGGTGTCTGTGCAGGTTTAGGAAATTATTTTAATATCAAGACTAACGTCATCCGTTTAGTAGCAATTTTGCTGTTTCTTTGGTCAACAGAGTTTGGGATTTTAACAGTCATCCTATATGCTTATCTAGCAGGCTGGCTTGGGAGAGATCCTTTAGGAGAAGGGGCGAAAAAAGCAAGAAACCAAGCTATTCTCTTGTTTGCTGTTTGTTTGATTTTAGTATCACTTGGAACAGAGGGTTTGGCAGCAATTTATGAATCAGGTAAAGCCTTTGGTCAGTGGTTAGTTGGATTGGTTTAGAAAGAGGTTGAATATGAAAAAGAAACGTGGATTGTTATTTTTAATGTCTATTGTCTTGGGAGGTTTCTTGGGCATGTTTGTAGGGATGTTTAAGGCACGTGCTGAATCCCACGCAATTATGTTAGATGTAAAAATTTTGATACCATGGATATCAGCTATTTGTTTAGTATTAGGTTTCATTAGCATTCTTTTGACTTTCAATTTCCTAAAGAAAAGCAGAAAATTTCACTCCTTGTATCAAGAGGAAATGGAGGATGATCTGAATGAAACCTATTATGTGCAGATGTATCGGAATCTCGAGTTTGGAACTATTGCTTTTAATAGTGCAAGCGTAGCGATTTTATTGGCTCTCTTCATTTCAGGAAGTGAAGTAATTGTACTCGATATAAGCCATATAACCTTATCCCTTTCCTTTTTGGGATTAGTGTTAGTTTTAAATGCTCAAAAATATCTTTTTAAGACCATTGCGATTGTTCGTCAGTTTGATTTAGTATTTTTCTCTACACCAAAGGATATCTTGGACCATTTCGATTCTTATGATGAAGGGGAGCGCAAGGCTAATTTGGAACAGAGTTTTCGGATTTTATTCCAATTAAATAACTATGTCTTGCCAGCTTTGTACTTTCTGATTGCTCTCTTTTCCTTACTGACAGGAGAGATTCAGTTACTAGCCTTCTTGCTTGTAGGAGCTATCCATGTTTATATCAATGTGATGCAGTTACCTATGGTGAAACGTTATTTTAAATAGGAGATATTTATGAAATTACTTAAAAACCTCGGCTGGTTTCTTCTAGCTGTTCTATCCTTTTTCTTTGGCTATGGTATGGTTCAGAGCATGGCTCTGTCAGCTCTTGGACTAGGGGCTTCAATCTTTGGAGTCTTACCACTTTATATCGCCCTGTCAGGAGCCTATGTTTATGGAGTTTACAGATGGTATCAGACAGAAAAGGTTAGCATCCAGACGACTGCTTTTAATCGTCATATCTGGTTGCCTACTCTGGTTTTGCTAGTGGCTATTACAGCCCAGTTCTTTTTACCAGAAGATCCGTCGGTCAGTCAACAAATCGTATCTCAACTGACAGTGGAACAGCCTGCATTTGGTTTCTTTATGGTGGTGGTCTTTGCTCCTTTGACGGAAGAACTTATCTTTAGAGGGATGTTAGCACGCTACCTCTTTCCTAAGCAGGACAAGAGCAAACAGGTTCTGTTTCTTCTGGTATCTAGTGTTTTGTTTGCTTTGATTCATTTCCCGGGTGATGTGCAACAATTTTTTGTCTATTTTAGCCTTGGTTTTAGTTTGGGCTTGGCCTATATTAGCAGAAAAGGTCTGGTCTACAGTATTTCTCTCCACGCTTTGAATAATTTAGTCGGCTTTTTAATGATTCTCATGCTATAATAGAGTCAGGAGGTCACATGAAACGAGTAATTTTATTAGCAGTGATTCAAGCAGTCGTTCTATTTTTCATTATTGGAGCGCTAGCTTATGCCTTTAAGGGCGATTTCTTCTACAGCCATCTAGCAGTGGTCTTTGCCCCTATTGCCGGTATCTGGCGTTTTGGGACAGCTTATACAACGGAAATCGTCTTGCCTCGAAAGGCAGCCGAAATTGCTGAAAAGCGTAAAGCAGGCAAAAATTCAAAATAAAAGAGTCCGATGAAGTTCATCGGATTTTTGTATGGACGCTAATTTTTATGGACTTCACTTGATTTTTAAAGACTGGCAAACTTTTCTGATGATTTTCATGAAGAGCCTGCGCTTTTATGGTAAAATAGTAACAGAATAAAAGAGGAGAGAAACAATGAAACGTAGTATGTATGCTGGTCGTGTTCGTGAGGAACACATCGGACAAGAAATTACCTTGAAAGGATGGGTTGGTCGTCGTCGTGACCTGGGTGGTTTGATCTTTATCGACCTTCGTGACCGTGAAGGGATTATGCAGTTGGTTATTAACCCTGAAAAAGTATCTGCAGAGGTTATGGCAACAGCTGAAAGCCTTCGTAGCGAGTTTGTTATCGAGGTGACAGGTCAGGTCGTTGCGCGTGAGCAAGCCAATGATAAATTGCCAACAGGTGCAGTTGAGTTGGATGTGACAGCTCTTACTGTGCTCAATACAGCTAAGACTACCCCGTTTGAGATTAAGGATGGTATTGAGGCCAATGACGATACACGTTTGCGTTACCGTTACCTTGACCTTCGTCGTCCAGAAATGTTGGAAAATCTCAAACTTCGTGCTAAGGTGACCCACTCTATCCGTAATTACTTGGATGAGTTGGAGTTTATCGACGTGGAGACACCATTCCTTTCTAAGTCAACTCCTGAAGGGGCGCGTGACTATTTGGTGCCATCTCGTGTTAATAAAGGGCATTTTTACGCTCTTCCTCAAAGTCCACAAATCACGAAACAGCTCTTGATGAATGCTGGTTTTGACCGTTATTATCAAATCGTCAAATGTTTCCGTGACGAGGACTTGCGTGGTGACCGCCAGCCTGAGTTCACTCAGGTCGACTTGGAAACGTCATTCCTTACGGAGCAAGAAATCCAAGATATCACAGAAGGTTTGATTGCCCGCGTGATGAAGGAAACTAAAGGCATCGAAGTAACGCTTCCATTTCCTCGTATGAAATACGATGATGCGATGGCTCTTTACGGTTCTGACAAACCTGATACGCGTTTTGACATGTTGCTTCAGGACTTGACAGAAGTGGTCAAAGGTGTAGACTTCAAAGTCTTTTCAGAAGCCCCTGCTGTAAAAGCCATTGTGGTCAAAGGCGCTGCGGAAAACTATTCACGTAAAGACATTGACAAGATGACAGAAGTGGCCAAACAGTACGGTGCCAAAGGTCTTGCTTGGGTCAAGGTCGTTGACGGAGAATTAAACGGACCAGTTGCGAAATTCTTGACTGGTATCCAAGCAGAATTGACAACAGCTCTTGCTCTTGAAGACAAGGACTTGGTTCTCTTTGTGGCAGATACTCTTGAAGTGGCTAATGCAACGCTTGGTGCCCTTCGTGGACGTATTGCCAAAGAGCTTGGCTTGATTGATGGCGATAAATTCAACTTCCTTTGGGTGGTTGACTGGCCAATGTTTGAGTGGTCTGAAGAAGAAGGACGCTACATGAGCGCCCACCATCCGTTTACTCTTCCACAGGAAGAAACAGCTCACGAATTAGAAGGTGATTTGGCTAAGGTTCGTGCCATTGCTTACGATATCGTCTTGAACGGTTATGAGCTTGGTGGTGGTAGCCTTCGTATCAACCAAAAAGATCTTCAAGAACGTATGTTCAAGGCTCTTGGTTTTTCAGTCGAAGAAGCAAATGACCAGTTTGGCTTCCTTCTTGAAGCCATGGACTATGGTTTCCCACCACATGGTGGCTTGGCTATCGGGCTTGACCGATTTGTCATGCTCTTAGCAGGAGAAGAAAATATTCGTGAAGTTATTGCCTTCCCTAAGAACAACAAGGCAAGTGACCCAATGACACAAGCTCCTTCAACAGTAGCTCTCAAACAACTAGAGGAACTCAGCTTACAAGTAGAAGAAGATGAAACAAGCAAAACGAATTAAGCGGTGGCGCTATTATCTGCGCCGCTTTGCTCATCAGATAAAAATTTTACGTGTCTTACAAAGCATCTCTAGGGAAAAATATGATGAGAAGATTTCGGCCTCTTTGGTCTATGGTTTTCTATCAGCAGTAGCCGTCAATTTCTTTTTCCAACCAGGGCATGTGTATTCGAGTGGTGCGACAGGTCTGGCACAGATTATCTCTGCCTTGAGTAATCACTGGTTTGGTTTTCATATTCCGATTTCGCTGACCTTTTACGCCATTAATTTTCCTTTGATGGTCTTGGCTTGGTATCAGATTGGCCATAAGTTCACTGTCTTTACCTTTATCACGGTATCCATGAGTTCCTTCTTTATCCAGTTCGTCCCTGTGGCGACCTTGACGGAGGATCCCATTATCAATGCCCTTTTTGGGGGTGTTGTCATGGGCTTGGGGATTGGTTTCGCTCTTCGAAACAATATCTCCAGTGGTGGGACGGATATCGTCAGTCTGACCATTCGCAAGAAAACAGGTAAGAATGTCGGTAGTATTTCTTTCTTGGTAAATGGGACTATCATGCTGATAGCTGGTTTGACCTTTGGTTGGAAATACGCTCTCTACTCTATGATTACCATCTTTGTCTCTAGCCGTGTGACAGACGCTGTCTTTACCAAGCAAAAACGAATGCAGGCCATGATTGTGACCAATCATCCAGAGAAGGTAATTGAAAAAATACATAAAAAATTGCACCGCGGAGCAACCATGATCCACGATGCAGAAGGAACCTATAATCACGAAAGAAAGGCAGTTTTAATCACTGTCATTACACGTGCAGAGTTTAATGAATTTAAACAGATTATGAAACAGGTGGATCCAGGTGCCTTTGTCTCTGTATCTGAGAATGTTCATATTCTGGGACGGTTCGTTGAAACAGATAATTAGTAACTAAAAAAACCAGCGCGAGCTGGTTTTTATTTTTCGATAATTTTGTGGGCGATTAACTGACGGTAACAAATTTGCTTATTGCTTTTAGCATCATTGATAATCTGGAGGATGGTTTCAAGGGAAACACGACCAAGTTCTAGGCTATTGATATCGACATAGGCCGCCAAGTTGAGCTTAGGATTGACCGAGTCAAAGCTGAGAACAGGGACATCTAGTTGGTGCTTAGCGATATAGTCACAGACCCCTTCGGCTAGGAGACTATCGGTTGTAATGATAGCATCAATCTGCGGGTCATGCTGAAAGAGGAGTTTACTAAATTGATACCCTTTTTCTTCTAAGAACTCCGTTGCAAAATAGGTCAAATTTCCGTCAATAGGCAGTTGATGTTGTCTGAGTGCTGACTCATAGCCTGTTAAACGGTCTTGCGTTACAAAGAGTCGTTTAGTTCCTCCAATGAAGGCAATTCGTTTGCAGCCTTTTTTTATGAAATATTCGGTTGCATCAAAACCAGCTTGGACATTGTCATTATCGACAAGAGGGATAAATGGTGAAATAGATTTACCTAGGATGAGGAAGGGAAACTGCTCATCAGCGACCAGTTTGACTAAGGGATCCTCCTCTTCGGCATAAAGGAAAATCAAACCATCCACACGTTTACCGTAAACCATCTGTGAAATCGCTTTAAGGCGCTCTTTTTCATCTTTACCTGTTGCAATCTGAATGGCATAGTGGTTTTCAGAAGCGACTTGGGCGATACCACGGAGGACAGATGGGAAGAAAGGATTTTGGTAGAAGGCGTCTGAGTCGTCAGGAAGGACCAAGCCGATAACCTGGGTATAACTGCTTACCAAACTACGAGCGTTGAGGTTGGGGTGGTAATTGAGCTCCTTCATAGCCTTGCGAACGCGTTTTTTTGTTTCGTCGCTAATGGTTGATTTATTTTGAATAACACGGGTTACGGTTGAAGGCGAAACACCAGCAGCCTTGGCCACGTCTTTAATCGTAACGGGCATAAAAATCTCCTATTTATGGTAATCTGGATCACGGAAATGTGTTTTATAAAAAATAGTGACCAGATATAGAACAAAAAGAATGTTTTGTACAGTGATGAGGGTTGTCATATTTTGGCCAAACAAGCCCAAAATAAGCGTAATCAGAGTTGGTAATCCTAAACAGTTCAAGATAAAATGGTAGCACTCTTTAAAGGTCCTAAATGAAAAGAGGCGTGATTTCTTAGTGATATAAAGGAGAAGACTCGCTCCTAGAGAGACAATGAAGAAATTCAAACCAAAGAGGAAGCTAGCACCGAGAACTAGGAAGAGACTGATATAGACACGATTTTGCTGGTACCAGTCTTTAGAAATGGCTTGGGTCAAGCTGTCTTTGTTTTTGAAACTCTCAGTCTGAATCGCTCGGTAAGAGACGCGGGTCAGTTCTTTACTTTCCTTGCTGATGACGAGCTCATTCGTATCGAAATGCAGTTGCAAGTCCTTAGGTAATTCCTTGCTTTGACTTGGACCGATTAAAAGAGAAGGCGCTTGACTAGCTGTTCCTGTATAAATTAATTTGCCATCAACAATTGTAGCATGTTCAGAGAGATCCTGGACAACCTCATCTGTCAATGGTTCATAGACATTATCGATAAAGGTTTCTAGCGGATAAGTCTCCTGTGAGCTGTTTTGGATGGCAATGGGTACCATAGACAAGCTGATAAGGAAGATACTGGTAAAGAGAAGCTGAAACCAGTTGAGTCCGAAACGTTTGGACAGGGGCTTACGAAATCCCCAAATACTTGAAAAATAGGAAAATGGATATGGAAGCATAGGTATCTTTCTAAAAGGTGTTTTCTATATGAGTATTATTATATAGAGAAATGTGCTTTATTTCAAGTCTAGGAGAAAAATTGCTTGTTACAAGGATAGTTTTATAGTCACAAGCTTCAAAATGAAAAAGGGTGGCGGGGATATATTATCCCTTGTCGCCACCACTTGTAAGTCCTGAAACAAAGTTCTTTTGTAGGAAGAAGAAGAGAATACAGATTGGAAGGGCGATGAGGATAGCACCTGCTGAGAAGTAGGCAATCTTCAAGTTCTTCACATTGTTGACGAAGGTTTGGAGACCAACGGCAACAGTAAAGTATTCTTTCTCACGAAGCAAGAAACTAGAGAGGATGTAGTCCCCGAAAGGTCCCATGAAGGCCCAGAGAGCTTGTACGGCAACCATTGGGCGAACCAGTGGAAGAACAATTTGCCAGAAGCGGCGGAAGTGTCCTGCACCGTCTAGTTTTGCAGATTCGTCTAGAGACATTGGCACTGTATCGAAGTAGCCTTTCATGAGCCAAGCATTCATCGGGATACCTCCACCAACATAAAGGAAGATGAGGAACCAGCTGTGGTTAAGGGCGTTCAACATAAGCGCCATAACGAAGAAGGCTGTCAAAGCGGCCATGGTTGGCACCATTTGGATAATCAAGAAGAAGACCAAACTTTGTTTACGAGCCAAGAAGTTGTAACGGCTGTAGGCATAACCAGCAAGTACGATGATACTTGTTTGAACTGCCATGGTAACCAAGGCGATGATCAAGGTATTGAGATACCATGTACCGTATAGGGTTTCAGTAAAGAGTCCTTTAAAGTTATCAAAATTGAAGTTGATGTTAGTATCGAGTTTAAACGCTGCGACGTTACCTGCTTTAAAGGCTGACATGATGGTAATCAATAGTGGATAGATGATGACAATTGATAGGCCGATCAAGTAGAGATAAGTAAGGGTTTGAGTCAGTCTACGTTTGAGTTTAATTGAGTTATTCATCTTAGACGTCCTCCATATCAAATGCGTGTAGTTTCTTGAATGCGATCATAGAGATTGAGATGACAATGATAGAGATAATCAAGGTAACAGCTGCCGCCATTGAGTATTGAGGAGATGTACCTGTTGTCAAACGGTAGATCCATGAGATCAAGATATCAGTTGAACCAGCTCCACCACCGACACTACCAGGTCCTCCACCATTGAAGAGGTACATGATAGAGAAGTTGTTAAAGTTGAAGGTATATTGGCTAATCAAAGTAGGTGCCGCAACAGCCAAGATCATTGGGAAAGTGATGTTACGGAATTTTTGCCAAGCATTGGCACCGTCAATATAAGCTGCTTCGTAAAGGTCGTTAGGAATAGATTGCAAGATACCCAAAGTCAAAACGTAGATGTATGGGAATCCAAGCCAACCTTGCATCATAATCAAAGCTACTTTAGTCCAAGTTGGGTCTGTTTTCCAAGGAATAAGAGCACCATCAAGGAAAGGAAGGAATTTAGCCAAGATTGGCAAGACTTGAGTGTTGATAGCACCAACACTATCATTAAACATGTTTGAGAATGTCAAGATAGTGATGAAGGCTGGAACAGCCCAAGGTAGAAGGAAAATAACACCGAAGATACGTTTTCCTTTGATAAATGGTTGGTTAGCAATGATAGCTGTGAAGATACCGATGACGATCTGTAAAGTTGAGGCAGCCAAAGCCCAGATGATGGTCCAAGAAAGAACGGCACCAAAGGCTGAACGGAAGGTGCTCAAACTCCAAATGTTCGTAAAGTTTGTCAAACCAACCCAGTCCAACAATTTGTTTGGTGGCAAGTGTTGGAAGTCATAGTTGGTAAAGGCAATCATCAAGGTTACGATAACTGGGAAGATAATCGCAAAAGTCATGGCAACATAAGATGGAATGATCAAGAGGTAAGGGAAGCCATTTTCATAGATTCCTTTGATCATGTCTTTGAGGGTACGTGGAACTGGGATTCCATTGTTAATACGTTTTGCAATTGTATGTGCATCTTTTATATTTGCGAAATAAAAGAGTACATAAACGACTACAAAGATTAAATGGAAGGCACCACGAATCAGCATAAAGAGGGAATTATCACGACCTGGTTTATCACCAAGAGTGATAAGATTGCTCAATTCAGGGGCTGCAAGTGCTAGGAAGTAGAGGACAAATACAAGGGTTACACCAAGGAAGATAAAACCTTTGGCTTTTTGTTTATTGTAAATCTGTCCTAACCCAGGAATGATAGACAGCAGGGCTGCTTTACTAGGTTGTTGCTTTTCCATAATAACTCCTTTCATAGGATACTGGTTTCTAGTTAAAACCTAAACTATATATGTTTTTTATTGATAAATTCAAAGGGGGATTTGAATTCCACCCCCCTTGAACAAATTTTTTTATTCACCAAATTTTTGTTTGATTGTTTCTTTGATCAATGTTACAGCATCGTTAGCAGCTGTTTTCGCATCTTTCTTACCACTTACAGCATCGAAGAGCATATTTTTCGCTGGATCCCAAACTGCAGACATTTGAGAGATGTTTGGCATTGGTTGAGCGTTCTTGAACTGTTTGATAACAGCTGTTGTCAACTCATCGTTTTTACCTTCAGCGTATGAACGAGCCTCAGTGTTAGCTGGGATTTCGTTAGTTTTATCGTATAATACTTTTTGTTGTTCAGTTGAAACAAGGAAGTCTACAAATTTTTGAGAAGCTTCAAGGTTCTTAGTGGCTTGAGGGATGACCCAAGCTTTACCACCACCGAAGGCAGCATATTCTTTTCCATTTGGAAGAGTAGGGATAGTCGCAACACCGTAGTTTACTTTAGCATCTTTAAAGGCTTGAGCTTTCCAAGGTCCGTCGATGATAGCAGCTGTTTTACCTTCTTGGAAATGAGTTTGAATTAAGTTTCCAGAACCTTCTGTATCTTGCATACCTTTAGGCCATTTTTCATACCAAGATTTAGCGTAGTTGATACCTGTAATTGAACCTTCGTTTGCAAGACCGATATCTTTAGGATTTTTACCGTTATCGCCAAATACATAAGCTCCGTTACCAGCAAGAAGTCCGTATGCATAGTAGAAGTTTGTCCAGTCAGCTAGGAAGGCAGTAGTTTTGCCGTCTTCACCAGCGAAGGCATATTTGCTATCTTTAGCAAGGTTTTCTAAGTCAGCAAAAGTTTTTGGAGCTTCTTTTATCAAGTCTTTGTTGTAGTACATAACTAGTGACTCGATAACGGCTGGAGCACCGTAAACTTTACCGTCAGCAGCTGTTACAAGAGATTTAGTTTTATCATCTGTTTTAGCGCTGTCGCTCAATTTCACTTCTGAAAGTTGTCCGTCAGTACCGAGGCTACCTACACGGTCGTATGGAGCCATCATAATGTCAGGGACATTACCAGATTGGTTGTCAAGAGAAAGTTTATCAAGACCTCCTAGAGCATCACCAGTTTTAAGAGTGACTTTTACTCCAGTTTCTTTTTCATAAGCTTTAGCAACTTCTTCAATATAGCTCTTATACCCCTCGTCTACATATACAGTGAGTTCTTTCGCTTCAGATGAACCAGAAGCAGTAGGCTTATCAGCAGTTTTGCTTCCGCAAGCTACCAAAAGCAAGCTAGCAAGTGTAACAGTTCCAAGCACAGCAGCGCTCTTCATGAATTTAGATGACATAGTGTATTCCTCCTAAAGAATAACAAATTTTATAATGAGGAAACGCAAACGTTTTCCTTTATGGGACTAGTATAGCACAATCGGAAAGCGGTTGCAAGTGTTTTTTGTAAAAATTTTTAAAAAAATTGTGAAAAAAGTAAACGCTTCATCGTCATATAATAGTAGAAAATCCCAAAAATCCGTTTTGTTTTAAATTTAAAAAAAAGTTGAGAAAACGATTGCCTAATTTACAAATGGAAAGCAGGGAGGATTCTCGCTTTATTTTTGCTTAATGAGATAAGTGAAACCCTTATTCCTATTTTGTTTGTTTCCTGAAAGAATATATATACGAGTAAGAAGAAAAATTTTTAAAAAAATAATCAAAAAAGTTATCTAAAACCGCTTGCATTTATCAAGAAAATAAGCTATACTAGTAATAGCGCAAACGTTTGCGTTCATAAAAATGTAATATCTAACTATAAACACATGAGGTGCTTATTATGAAAAAACGTCAAAGTGGTGTGTTGATGCACATTTCTTCTCTTCCAGGAGCATACGGAATCGGATCATTTGGTAAAAGTGCTTACGACTTCGTTGATTTCTTGGTTCGCACAAAACAACGTTACTGGCAAATCCTTCCACTAGGAACAACTAGTTACGGAGACTCTCCTTACCAATCTTTCTCAGCCTTCGCAGGGAACACTCATTTTATCGATTTAGATATCTTGGTGGAACAAGGCTTGTTGCAAGTAAGTGACCTTGAAGGGGTTGACTTTGGTAGCGATGCATCTGAAGTTGACTATGCGAAAATCTATTATGCACGTCGTCCTCTTTTAGAAAAAGCGGTAAAACGTTTCTTGGAAGTGGGAGATGTTAAAGATTTTGAGAAATTTGCTCAAGACAACCAATCATGGCTTGAACTCTTTGCAGAGTATATGGCTATCAAAGAGCATTTTGACAATCTTGCTTGGACTGAATGGCCAGATGCAGATGCTCGTGCTCGTAAAGCTTCAGCACTTGAAAGCTACCGTGAGCAATTGGCAGACAAGTTGGTTTACCACCGTGTGACTCAATACTTCTTCTTCCAACAATGGTTGAAATTGAAAGCTTACGCTAACGACAACCACATCGAAATCGTTGGAGACATGCCAATCTACGTAGCGGAAGATTCAAGCGATATGTGGGCAAATCCACATCTCTTCAAGACAGATGGCAACGGTAAGGCGACTTGCATCGCAGGATGCCCACCAGATGAATTTTCTGCAACTGGTCAGCTTTGGGGTAACCCAATCTATGACTGGGAAGCAATGGACAAAGACGACTACAAATGGTGGATTGAACGCTTGCGTGAAAGCTTCAAAATCTACGACATCGTTCGTATTGACCACTTCCGTGGTTTCGAATCTTACTGGGAAATCCCTGCTGGTTCCGATACAGCAGCACCTGGTGAGTGGGTGAAAGGTCCTGGCTACAAGCTTTTTGCAGCCGTTAAGGAAGAACTTGGTGAGTTAAACATCATCGCAGAAGACCTTGGTTTCATGACAGACGAAGTTATCGAATTGCGTGAACGTACGGGCTTCCCAGGAATGAAGATTCTTCAATTTGCATTCAACCCAGAAGACGAAAGCATCGATAGCCCACACTTGGCACCTGCTAACTCAGTTATGTACACAGGAACACACGATAACAATACGGTCCTTGGTTGGTACCGTAACGAGATCGATGATGCAACTCGTGAATACATGGCTCGCTACACTAACCGTAAAGAATACGAAACAGTGCCACATGCTATGCTTCGTACAGTCTTTTCATCAGTTAGCTTTATGGCAATTGCAACTATGCAAGATTTGCTAGAATTGGATGAGGCAGCTCGTATGAACTTCCCATCTACTCTTGGTGGAAACTGGTCTTGGCGTATGACTGAAGATCAATTGACACCAGCTGTCGAGGAAGGCTTGCTTGACTTGACAACAATCTATCGCCGAATCAATGAAAATTTGGTAGAATTAAAGAAATAATACAATATCAGGAGACACCTTAAACATGTTATCACTACAAGAATTTGTACAAAATCGTTACAATAAAACCATTGCAGAATGTAGCAATGAAGAGCTTTACCTGGCTCTTCTTAACTACAGCAAGCTTGCAAGCAGTCAAAAACCAGTTAACACTGGTAAGAAAAAAGTTTACTACATCTCAGCTGAGTTCTTGATTGGTAAACTTTTGTCAAACAACTTGATTAACCTTGGTCTTTACGACGATGTTAAAAAAGAACTTGCAGCTGCAGGTAAAGACTTGATCGAAGTTGAAGAAGTTGAATTGGAACCATCTCTTGGTAATGGTGGTTTGGGACGTTTGGCAGCCTGCTTTATCGACTCAATTGCTACTCTTGGTTTGAACGGTGACGGTGTTGGTCTTAACTACCACTACGGTCTTTTCCAACAAGTTCTTAAAAATAACCAACAAGAAACAATTCCAAACGCATGGTTGACAGAGCAAAACTGGTTGGTTCGCTCAAGCCGTAGCTACCAAGTACCATTTGCTCACTTCACATTGACATCAACTCTTTACGATATCGATGTACCTGGTTACAAGACAGAAACTAAGAACCGCTTGCGTTTGTTTGACTTGGATTCAGTTGACTCTTCAATCATTAAAGATGGTATCAACTTTGACAAGACAGATATCGCTCGCAACTTGACTCTTTTCCTTTACCCAGATGATAGTGACCGTCAAGGTGAATTGCTCCGTATCTTCCAACAATACTTCATGGTTTCAAACGGTGCGCAATTGATCATCGACGAAGCAATCGAAAAAGGAAGCAACTTGCATGACCTTGCTGACTACGCAGTTGTACAAATCAACGATACTCACCCATCAATGGTTATCCCTGAATTGATCCGTCTTTTGACTGCTCGTGGTATCGAACTTGACGAAGCAATCTCAATCGTTCGTAACATGACTGCCTACACTAACCACACAATCCTTGCTGAAGCCCTTGAAAAATGGCCTCTTGAATTCTTGCAAGAAGTGGTTCCTCACTTGGTACCAATCATCGAAGAATTGGATCGTCGCGTGAAAGCAGAATACAAAGATCCAGCAGTTCAAATCATCGATGAGAGCGGACGTGTTCACATGGCTCACATGGATATCCACTACGGATACAGCGTTAACGGGGTAGCAGCGCTCCACACTGAAATCTTGAAGAACTCTGAATTGAAAGCCTTCTACGACCTTTACCCAGAAAAATTCAACAACAAAACAAACGGTATCACTTTCCGTCGTTGGCTCATGCATGCTAACCCAAGACTATCTCACTACTTGGATGAGATTATTGGAGAAGGTTGGCACCATGAAGCAGATGAGCTTGAAAAACTCTTGTCTTATGAAGACAAAGCAGCTGTCAAAGAAAAATTGGAAAGCATCAAGGCTCACAACAAACGTAAATTGGCTCGTCACTTGAAAGAACACCAAGGTGTGGAAATCAATACAAACTCTATCTTTGATATCCAAATCAAACGTCTTCACGAGTACAAACGCCAACAAATGAACGCTTTGTACGTCATCCACAAATACCTTGACATCAAAGCTGGTAACATCCCTGCTCGCCCAATCACAATCTTCTTTGGTGGTAAAGCAGCTCCAGCCTACACAATCGCTCAAGACATCATCCACTTGATCCTTTGCATGTCAGAAGTTATTGCTAACGATCCAGCAGTAGCTCCACACTTGCAAGTAGTTATGGTTGAAAACTACAACGTTACTGCAGCAAGCTTCCTTATCCCAGCATGTGATATCTCAGAACAAATCTCACTTGCTTCTAAAGAAGCTTCAGGTACTGGTAACATGAAATTCATGTTGAACGGAGCTTTGACTCTTGGTACTATGGACGGTGCTAACGTGGAAATCGCTGAGTTGGTTGGCGACGAAAACATCTACATCTTTGGTGAAGATTCAGAAACTGTTATCGACCTTTACGCAAAAGCAGCTTACAAATCAAGCGAATTCTACGCTCGTGAAGCTATCAAACCATTGGTTGACTTCATCGTTAGCGATGCAGTTCTTGCAGCTGGAAACAAAGAGCGCTTGGAACGTCTTTACAATGAATTGATCAACAAAGACTGGTTCATGACTCTTCTTGACTTAGAAGACTACATCAATGTTAAAGAACAAATGTTGGCTGACTACGAAGACCGTGACGCATGGTTGGATAAAGTTATCGTTAACATTTCTAAAGCAGGATTCTTCTCATCTGACCGTACAATCGCTCAGTATAACGAAGATATCTGGCACTTGAACTAAGATACAAGATTTATACCAATACACTTTCCTATAAAGCGAATTTCGATTGAAATTCGCTTTTTTAAATGCTGTGGATTTGGGTCAATCTTGTCTTAAAAAGATAGAAATCATAGACACCTTAAACGCTTAAAATGCTGGTTTTTACTGTCTTCAGCCTTATATTTCTTCGTAGTTGATTACCTCATATCTCTTGTATTCGCTTACACAAAGTATTATAATATGATTATAGGAAAGAAGGTGTTCTTATGTGGAAAAAATATTTTTCAAAATATAAATGGACGGATTTATTTTGGATTCTATTTGTTATTTTAACATGCCTCTTGGCGGGTAATAGTAATCTTTACCCCCTTACCCATCAAGAAATCTCTTATCATGGGTGCTTATCGGGAATTACACTTGCCTTATTCCACTTGCTATTTATTGATAAGTTTTTTATTTCGAATCGAAAATAAATGGAGAAGCTAAAAGCTTTAAATGTTTAAGACTTTTGGGAACGATAGTTTAAAAATTGAAATTTAAAACCGCAGATCTTCTTGAAATGCGGTTTTTTGTGTCAATTATAGTACTCTCCCAACTAGAATCTCAGCCTCAATAGTAATCTCTGTCAGTTGGCTCCAGTCAATCTTGGTCTGGTCGACGTGAAAGAGTAGGGGCGTCATGCTGAGTAGGGATTGGAGCTGATCTGCTGTGATAGTCTTAGTCAGAGAGGCAGTTTTACTTGATAGGATGGTAAAGTGTTCTTGGAAATGATTTTTGATATCTTGGTTGGAATAGTCCTTGTTTGTCAGCTGGTCTTGTACCTTCTGACGGATTTCCTTGAGGTGATTTTTAGTTGGAATAACCTTTATCAAGATACCGTCTTTGGATAAAACGCGACGAAATTCTCCATAGTTGGCAGGGGAAAAGATATCAAGCAGGATATCCATGCTAGCGTCTTTTATAGGGAGGCGAGCTAAGTCGCCAACAAACCAATTGACTGCCCAATCGGGTTCGCTCTTAGCAGCGATTTGGACGGAATCTTTGGAGATGTCAAAGGCATAGAAGGTTTTGTCAGGATGACTTTCTTGGAGTTTGCGAGAATAGAATCCTTCGCCACAACCGATATCTAAGACTGTGGTGCTAGTTTCTGAACTGGCTAGCAAGTCAGATACAGCCTCTAGAATAGCTTGATAAAAGCCGGCTTCTAGGATTTGTTGACGGTTTTGAAAATTTTCCTTGTCATAGTTAGCAGATTGCTTGATTTGAGGGGCTAGATTGACATAGCCGAATTTCGCCAAGTCAAAAGAATGGCGATTGCTACATTTGAGACTACTCTCTACCAGAGTCAGATTTTCTTGACAGATAGGACAGGCAAAGGTAGTCGCAGAAGCAAAACGCTGAAGTTTGGGTTTGAGATTTGTATTCATAGTTTAAGTGTATCAAAAGAGGCAAATGAAAGCAACTTTAGGAATAAGTAGATGGGAGATTCAGTAGAAATAAAACTAATACTCTTCGAAAATCAAATTCAAACCACGTCAACGTCGCCTTGCCGTACTCAAGTACAGCCTGCGGCTAGTTTCCTAGTTTGCTCTTTGATTTTCATTGAGTATAATTCTCCAATTTATAAAATGAAATTGCTTTTATATCTAAATTGCTATATAATAATGATAAGGAGGAAATAAGTATGTTAAAAGAAGTATTAACCGTCGCAAAAGTTGCGAAAAAATCATCACTCTTTTTGGGTGGTGTCGCATTTGGTACCCTTGGTTTGAAAATCTTGGCAAGTAAGGAAGCTAAAAAAGGTTATTCTAAAGCTTTGGCTAAGGCTTACAAGTTGAAAGACGGGCTAGATGCATCTGTTTCTGTTATGAAACAACATGGAGACGATGTCTTGCAAGATGCCAAATATTTGTACGAGCAAGAGAAAAAAGAAGAGCAATTAGATAGCCTTATAGGGGAATAATATGTCTTTTAAAGTGCTACATAGAGGATACCAACATATCCGACTATCATCTTCTTTTTCACTCACCTTGGATATTCAAGACTATCTTCGTTCCTTGGCGAGAGATGAAAAGGGGATTGAGTCTATCCAGTTTTACATGGATCAACAGCACTTTACTCTACGTATAAAAGAAGGCTTTTCTGTATTAGATAATGCAGAAGCCTTTTTAAAAAGAATTGATAAAGGGAAAGTTTCTGAGTTGATGACTCTTCCCATTCGTAGAGAAGAGAGTGCTTATTCTATTGTTTCAGGTGCAGCGATTAAGCGTATACTTTTTCGTAGTTTTGTACCGTATCCTATTCGCTATATATGGACTTGTTATCAGGCTTTTGGCTATATTAGAGAAGCCTATCAAACACTAGCGCGTAAGGAACTAACGATGGAAGTCTTGGACTGTTCGGCGATTTTATTGTCCTTGTTTATGAACCAATCCAAGACAGCTAGCAATATCATGTTTATGCTTGATTTGGGGAATCATTTAGATCAGTGGTCCTTGAAAAAAACTGCAACAGATTTAGAACAAAGCCTTCTTGCAAAAGAGAGCGATGTATTTCTAGTACAGGGGGATACGGTCGTTAGTATCAAGAGTTCCGATGTTCAAATAGGAGATGTCTTGGTCCTATCTCAAGGAAATGAAATTCTGTTTGATGGACAAGTAGTTTCAGGTTTAGGTATGGTCAACGAAAGTTCCTTGACAGGAGAGAGTTTTCCAGTTGAAAAAAGAGAGTCTGATTTGGTTTGTGCAAATACAGTATTAGAAACTGGAGAGTTACGCATTCGTGTAACCGATAATCAGATGAACAGCCGGATTTTACAACTGATTGAGTTGATGAAGAAATCTGAAGAAAATAAGAAAACGAAACAACGCTATTTTATCAAGATGGCGGATAAGGTCGTCAAATATAATTTCTTGGGGGCTGGTCTGACTTACCTATTAACAGGTTCTTTTTCTAAGGCTATTTCTTTCCTATTGGTCGATTTCTCCTGCGCTTTGAAAATCTCTACTCCTGTAGCTTATTTGACAGCTATCAAGGAGGGGTTGAACCGTGAAATGGTGATTAAGGATGGGGATGTTCTGGAGAAATATCTGGAAGTTGATACTTTCTTGTTTGATAAGACGGGAACAATCACAACTAGCTATCCTATAGTTGAAAAGGTGTTACCTTTTGGGGACTATAGTGAGGAAGATATTCTCAGAATCAGTGCCTGTCTTGAGGAACACATTTATCATCCTATTGCTAATGCTATCGTCAAGCAAGCTGAGATAGAGGGAATTGAACATGAGGAAATGCATGGGAAACTCCAATATATCGCAAGCAAGGGGATCAAATCTCATATAGATGGGCAACCAGTTCTTATTGGGAATTATGTTTTGATGCAGGATGAGCAAATTCATATCAGTTCAGAACAAAATGCTTTAATTGAAGAGTACAAGAGTCACTATAATCTCTTATTCTTGGCTTATCAGAATGAATTGATTGGAATGTTCTGTATTCATACTCCGTTGAGAAAAGAAGCAAAAGCAGCCTTGGAGAAACTTAAGGCACAAGGGAAAAAATTGATTCTGGCAACAGGGGACACCTTGGTTAGAACAGAGGAATTAGTCAAAGATTTGCCCTTTGATCAGGTCTATACAGACTTGAAACCTGATGGGAAATTTGAGCTAGTAGAGGAACTGCAGAAAGCAGGTCACACTATTTTGATGGTTGGAGATGGCTTGAATGACTCAGCTGCTCTAACCCTATCAGATATCGGTGTGGTGATGAATGAGAGTGCAGATATTTCTAAGCAGATGAGCGATATCTTATTGTTAGATAATCGTTTGGATTTCTTCCAAGAGTTGGATTGGCTATCATCATCTTTGCAAACACTCATCAAGAAGAATATTCAAGATACCGTTGTAGTAAATAGTAGTTTGATTGGCTTTGGCTTATTTAATTGGCTCAGTCCTTCAAATCTCTCTATCTTACATAATCTAACAACCTTGCGCATAGTCCTGCGTAGCCTGTCTATTAAGGCTAGATAGATGTGGTTATCAACAACAAAAAGGAGTTACCTTTCTCGAGGTTAACTCCTTTTTTATAGGTAAATGTTGAACAGTTTAGTAAGTCAATACAAAATATTTCTTCTTGCCGCGACGGATAACAGTCAGTTCGTTCTCTAACTTATCAGCGTCACTCAAGACATAGTCAAGGTCTTGGATGCGGTCACCGTTGACGTAGATAGCTCCGTTTTGGACGTCTTCACGGGCTTGGCGTTTTGAGTTGACCACACCAGATGCCACGAGGAGTTCCACGATATTGTGGTTTTCGTCTGCTTGTACTTGGTAGTTTGGTACTCCACGAAGTCCTTGTTTGAGCTCTTTGACAGAAAGGTTTTTGATGTTTCCTGCAAAGAGTTGCTCAGTGATGTTGAGGGCTTCTTTGTAAGCTTCTTCGCCGTGAACAAGTGTTACGACTTCACGAGCCAAGACTTTTTGAGCCAAGCGTTCGTGTGGAGCTGCTTCAAACTGCTTGCGGATATCTTCAATCTCATCAAGTGACAAGAAAGTAAAGATTTTCAAGAAGCGAACAGCGTCAGCGTCCATAACGTTCATCCAGAATTGGTACATTTCGTATGGGGAAGTCTTTTCAGGATTGAGCCAGACTGCGTTTCCTTCTGATTTACCAAATTTCTTACCAGTTGCATCTGTGATCAATGGAACAGTGATAACGTGGCCAGTCTTGTCAGCCTTACGACGAAGCAATTCGGTACCAGCTGTCATATTTCCCCACTGGTCAGAACCACCGATTTGAAGGGTAACGTTGTAGTCTTGGTTAAGGACGAAGAAATCGTAACCTTGCATGATTTGGTAGGCAAACTCAGTGTAAGAAATCCCTGTTTCAATCCGTTTTTTCACAGACTCCTTGCTCATCATGTAGTTGACAGTGAAGTATTTTCCGATATCACGGAGGAAGTCAATGAAGCTGATGCTGCCAAACCAGTCGTAGTTGTTGACCATGACAGCCTTGTTTTCGCCATTTTCAAAGTCAAGAAAACGAGAAAGTTGTCCTTGGATAGACTTGACCCAGCCATCTACTGTGTCTTTTGTTTGGAGACTACGTTCAGCATCTTTGAAGGACGGATCTCCAATGAGACCTGTAGCACCGCCAACGAGCGCATAAGGTTTGTGACCTGCTAGTTGCAAGCGACGACTTGTCAAGATTGCGACAAGATGGCCTAGGTGAAGGCTGTCAGCAGTTGGATCGTAGCCAGTATAATAAGAAACTTGACCTTCTTCTAGGGCTCTACGCAAAGCTTCTTCATCAGTCGTTTGAAAAATCAAACCACGCTCTTTTAGCTCATCAAAAATGTGCATGTGTCTTTTCTCCTTTTTAAAAATATTGTTTCTACCTATTGTATCACAAACTTGGGCAATAGCCTAGTAGAATAGGGAAGAAAGTGGCTATTTTATTGAAAGTTTACCTTTTATGGTATAATAGTTACAGTGAGGAAATCCATGCAAAATCAATTAAATGAATTAAAACAAAAAATGCTGGAATTTTTCCAGCTAGTAAAATCAAAAATAAATCATAAAAAATCAGAGAAAGTCTCAGAAGAGAAGCAGTCGGATGGGACAGGTGGGAAAGTTCTGGCTATCCTAGGTAGCATTTTAGTTGTTATCAAGGGAATTTTGAATACTCTCTTTATTCTAGGCTTTATCGGTGGGCTTTTTGGTGCTGGTGTAGCTCTTGGTTATGGAGTTGCTTTGTTTGACAAGGCCAAGGTTCCCCAATCGGAGGACTTGGTCAAGCAGGTTAAAAATATTTCTTCCATCTCAGAAATTGTTTACGCAGATGGGAGTGTCATTGCTTCTATCGAGAGTGATTTACTGAGAACTTCTGTCTCATCTGAGGAAATATCGGACAATCTCAAAAAGGCTATCGTTGCAACTGAGGACGAACATTTTCTTGAACATAATGGGGTTGTGCCAAAAGCTGTGATTCGGGCGACTTTGGGAACCTTTGCAGGTTTGGGCTCATCTAGCGGGGGCTCGACCTTGACCCAACAGTTAATCAAACAACAAGTGGTTGGAGATGCTCCGACTTTGGCTCGTAAGGCTACAGAAATTGTTGATGCCCTTGCCTTGGAACGCAACATGAGTAAGGATGAAATATTGACCACCTATCTCAACGTTGCTCCCTTTGGTCGAAATCATAAAGGGCAGAATATTGCAGGTGCCCAGCAAGCTGCTGAAGGGATTTTCGGTATCGATGCCAACAAGTTGAGTATTCCCCAAGCTGCCTTCCTAGCAGGTTTGCCACAGAGTCCGATTACTTATTCACCTTATGAAAATACTGGAGAGTTAAAGAGTGATGAAGATTTAGAGCTTGGTTTGAAACGAGCTAAGGATGTTCTCTATAATATGTACCGTACGGGTGCCTTGACTCAGGAAGAATACGACCAGTACAAGGATTACAATCTCAAACAAGACTTTTTGCCATCAGGAACTGTCAATGCTGTTTCAAGAGATTACCTTTACTTTACGGCTATGTCTGAAGCAACAGATCGTATGTATGATTATTTAATTCAGCAGGACAATGTCTCTAGTCAAGAGTTGAAAAAGGAAGCGATTCAAAAGGCATATCATGAGCGTGCTGAGCAGGAACTCAGTAATGGTGGCTACAAAATCACTACAACGATCAATAAAAAAATCCATAACGCCATGCAAAATGCAGTTGCTAACTACGGTCGTTTGGTAGATGATTCGACTGGGCAGCCTGAAGTAGGGAATGTTTTGATGGACAATAAAACGGGGGCTGTTCTAGGCTTCGTTGGTGGTCGTAATTACCAGACAAACCAAAACAATCACGCCTTTGATACCAAGCGTTCGCCAGCCTCTACAACCAAGCCTTTGCTGGCCTACGGTATTGCCATTGACCAAGGTTTGATGGGAAGCGCTAGTATCTTGTCAAATTATCCGACAAAATTCTCTAATGGCAATCCTATCATGTATGTGAACAGTCCAGGTACAGGCATGATGACTCTGGGTGAAGCCTTGAACTATTCATGGAATATCCCAGCCTATTGGACCTATCGCATGCTTCGTGAGAAGGGTGTAGATGTCAAGGGTTACATGGAGAAAATGGGTT
This sequence comes from Streptococcus mitis, assembly GCF_946188375.1. Taxonomy (GTDB): domain Bacteria; phylum Bacillota; class Bacilli; order Lactobacillales; family Streptococcaceae; genus Streptococcus; species Streptococcus mitis_CX. The sequence continues at coordinate 21,066 of NZ_CAMHUS010000004.1, read as the reverse complement.
ACGAGATTCCGGAGTACGGTATCGAAAGTCTGCCTATGGGTGGTGGGATTGAAGTCACAGTTGCCCAGCATACAAATGGTTATCAGACACTAGCTAATAACGGTGTCTACCATCAGAAACATGTGATTTCTAAGATTGAATCATCTGATGGTAGAGTAATCTATGAATTCCAAGACAAACCAGTTCAAGTGTACTCGAAGGCAACAGCAACGATTATGCAGAGTTTGCTTCGTGAGGTGATTTCATCCCGAATCACTTCAAGTTTCCAAACAGACTTGACTTCTATCAATTCAAGCTTAGCTCGTGCAGACTGGATTGGGAAGACTGGTACAACTAATGAAGATGAAAATATGTGGCTCATGCTGTCAACACCAAGATTGACTCTAGGTGGTTGGCTAGGGCATGATGACAACCGCCCGATGGCTAAGGGGGCTGGGCATTATCGAAATGCCAAATATATGGCTTACTTGGTCAATGCTATCCAACAGGCTGAGCCTGGTGTTTGGGGCAATGAACGCTTTAATCTTGATTCTAGTGTGACCCAATCTCAGGTCCTCAAATCTACAGGGCAAAAGCCGGGCAAAGTATCCGTTAATGGAAAAACGGTGGATCTTTCAGGGGCTACTGTAACGAGTTATTGGGCTAATAAGGCGGGAGCTCCTACGACAAGCTATCACTTTGCTATTGGAGGAAGTGAAGCAGATTACCAAAATGCTTGGTCAAGTATTATTGGTAGTTTCTCATCTACACCAAGTTCAAGTAGTAGTTCTAGCAGTACATCAAGTTCATCATCTACACAACCAAATAGTAGAAGATAGGAAAGTGGCATTGATTGCCACTTTTTTCTTTTTTCCTTTCGTGTTACAATAAAGGTATGAATCAGTATCAGAAAAAGATTGTTAAAGGAACTATTTATTCGCTCCTATCCGGCTTAATCTGGGGAATCTGTGGAATTTTAGGAGAATATTTCTTTACTCATTATCAAGTGTCCTCTGGCTGGATTACCTCTATGCGTTTGACACTGGCAGGGAGTCTTGTGTTCATTTGGTCTGCAGTGCAATTAAAATCGCAAGTGCTAGATATTTGGCGAGATAAGAAAAATTACCTACCCTTTTTAGCCTATGCTATTTTGGGGATTTTTTCAGTTCAGTATTTTTTCTACCTCTGCGTAGAATATTCTAATGCAGCGACAGCAACTATTTTACAGTTTATTAGCCCTGTCTTTATCCTCTTTTACAATCGCTTGGTTTATCAAAAACGAGCGTCAAAAAGTGCTATTCTTTATGTTTTGGTTGCCATGTTGGGTGTTTGCCTGATGGCGACAAAGGGAGATCTCTCTCAATTATCCATGACACCACTAGCACTTGTGACGGGTTTGCTGAGTGCCATGGGGGTCATGTTTAATGTTATCTTACCTCAACCTTTTGCGAAGCGTTATGGTTTTGTTCCCACCGTTGGGTGGGGGATGATTTTGGCAGGTTTGTTTAGCAATGTCCTTTCCCCTGTTTACAAGCTCTCCTTTACTCCTGATATTTGGAGTATCTTGATTTGTCTCATTATTGCTTTCTTTGGGACAGCTTTTGCTTTTTTTATTTCCATGAAGGCTGTGTCCTTGGTTTCTCCTTTGGTGGTTTCCGTTATTAGTGCCAGTGAACCTCTCTCTTCTGCCCTTTTGAGTGTTTTATTTTTAGGTTTAGTAGTGGATTGGTCCCTTCTTCTAGCTATGGCCTTGATTATTTTACCTATGATTTTCCTATCGATAGAAGAAGCGAAAGAAAGTAAATAAAAAGTCTTTTCTTAATTCTAAAAGTGTGCTATACTAGAATAGTCAATAAAACACGGGGAGATAGTTGTGAAGAGTGTTTTTAGGTTGTATCGGTAGGGGCTTGCTTTTACCGACAGCACGTTTTATCTCACATCCCTAAAAATCATACCTAAAAACAAACAAAAAGGCTTCAAATTTGAGGCCTTTTTTGGTAGAATAGGTATCATTAAAATGAACTAGGAGGCGCCTATGACTGCTACAAAAATGAACGCTCAAGAAATTATCCAATTTATCGCCAATGCTGAAAAGAAAACCAGTGTGAAAGTAACATTTGAGGGACAACTCGCAACTGCTGTACCTAGCTCTGTTGTCAAACTAGGAAATGTTCTATTCGGAGACTGGAAGGACGTGGCTCCGCTTCTCGATGGTTTGGTAGAAAATCAAGACTATGTTGTTGAGCAAGATGCTCGCAATTCTGCAGTTCCCTTGCTAGACAAACGTGCTATCAACGCTCGTATCGAGCCAGGTGCTATTATCCGTGACCAAGTTGAAATTGGAGACAATGCTGTTATCATGATGGGGGCTGTTATCAATATCGGTGCTGAAATTGGTGCAGGAACTATGATTGACATGGGTGCCATCCTTGGTGGCCGTGCTATCGTTGGGAAAAACAGTCACGTTGGTGCAGGTGCGGTTCTTGCAGGTGTGATTGAGCCAGCTAGCGCAGAACCAGTCCGTGTTGGAGACAATGTTCTCATCGGTGCCAATGCAGTAGTTATCGAAGGGGTCCAAATCGGTAGTGGTTCAGTTGTTGCAGCAGGAGCTATTGTTACCCAAGATGTCCCAGAAAACGTGGTGGTAGCAGGTGTTCCAGCTCGCATTATCAAAGAGATTGATGCCCAAACCCAACAAAAAACAGCGCTAGAGGATGCGCTTCGTACCTTATAATTGTAAAAGTAATAAAGAGGCGGAACCCTTCTTCCAGCCTCTTTCTGCTATATCGGAGGATAGATAGATGTTAGATTTGATTCAGACTAGACGAGATTTGCACCAGATTCCAGAGATTGGCTTGGAGGAGTTCAAGACTCATGCTTATTTGCTGGATGTGATTGAAAAATTGACTGCGGGCAAGGAGTTTGTTCAAGTTCGTACTTGGCGGACAGGTATTTTGGTTTACTTGCAGGGAAGTCAGCCAGAGCGTACCATTGGTTGGCGAACAGACATTGATGGTCTGCCTATCGTCGAACAAACAGGACTTCCTTTCGCTTCTCAGCACCAAGGTCGTATGCACGCTTGTGGCCATGATTTCCACATGACTATTGCCTTGGGCTGCCTTGAGCGAGCCCTTGAGGAGCAACCAAAGAACAATCTGCTCTTTTTGTTTCAGCCTGCTGAAGAAAATGAAGCTGGTGGCATGCTCATGTATGAGGATGGCGCTTTTGGAGACTGGTTGCCAGACCAGTTTTATGGCCTTCATGTTAGGCCAGATTTGAAGGTTGGTCAGATTGCGACCAATACTCATACACTCTTTGCAGGGACTTGTGAGGTGAAGATTCGTTTCAAAGGCAAAGGTGGCCACGCAGCCTTTCCACATGAAGCCAATGACGCTTTGGTGGCTGCTAGTTACTTTGTGACCCAGGTGCAGTCAGTTGTCAGCCGCAATGTCAACCCAATCGAGGGAGCAGTGGTGACCTTTGGAGTTTTCCAAGCTGGAACAACCAATAATGTCATCACAGACACAGCCTTTTTGCATGGAACTATTCGGGCTTTGACACAGGACATGAGTCTCTTGGTGCAAAAGCGGGTCAAAACAGTTGCAGAAGGGGTTGCAGCTGCCTTCGATATGGAAGTCGAAGTGGAACTCAAACAAGGTGGTTACCTGCCTGTTGAGAACCATCCAGCCTTGGCGCGTGAACTGATGGACTTCTTTGAAGAAAAAGACGGAATTGAGTTGATTGATATCGAACCTGCTATGACAGGTGAAGACTTTGGTTATCTCCTTTCAAAAGTTGATGGCGTTATGTTCTGGCTAGGTATTGATAGTCCCTACGCCCTTCATCACCCTCAGATGAGTCCTAAGGAAGAAGCATTAGCTATTGGGGTGGATGCGGTCTTTAGTTTCCTGAAAAAGAAGGCAGCAGAGTAGAGGGGTTATCTATGAAATCGGAATTACGTAAGCAAGTCTTGCACGAAATGAAGGCTATCCCTCGAACTCAAAAAGTTACTTCGGATCTAGCTTTAACCGAACGACTTTTACAACACCCCTTTTACCAAGAAGCTGAGGTCATCGCAACCTACCTCTCTTTTCCTCATGAGTTTCAAACGCAGGAACTGATTGAGCAGGCGCTGAAGGACGGCAAGAAGGTTCTGATACCCAAAACTTATCCCAAGGGGCGCATGGACTTTGTAGTCTATAATCCGCAACAACTGGTCAAAACTTCCTTTGGCTTACTGGAACCACAGGGAGATTTGGAAGTGGTGGATGCCTCTCAGATTGATTTGATTCATGTTCCTGGCTTGGTTTTTACGACGAAAGGATATCGGATTGGATATGGTGGAGGTTATTATGACCGCTATCTAGAACATTTTTCTAATCATACTTTGAGTACGGTTTATCCTTGTCAAATTCAGGACTTTATCCCTGAAAAATATGATATTCCTGTTCAGGAGGTATTAATTGATGAAGGAAATCTTTGATAGACGTTATCCTGTGACGAGTTTCTTCCTTTTTGTGACGGCCTTGGTATTTTTACTAATGTTGGTCACTGCAGGCGGAAACTTTGACAGGGCAGATACATTATTTCGATTTGGAGCCATGTATGGGCCAGCTATTCGCCTCTTTCCTGAGCAGGTTTGGCGTCTCTTCTCTGCCATTTTTGTTCATATTGGGTGGGAACATTTCATTGTCAATATGCTTTCGCTCTATTATCTTGGTAGGCAAGTAGAGGAAATTTTTGGATCCAAGCAGTTTTTCTTTCTCTATCTTTTATCAGGAATGATGGGCAATCTCTTTGTTTTTGTATTTAGTCCCAAATCCTTAGCAGCAGGAGCTTCTACTTCTCTCTATGGGCTATTTGCTGCGATTATTGTTCTTCGCTATGCAACGCGTAATCCTTATATCCAGCAGTTGGGGCAATCCTATCTGACACTTTTTGTGGTTAACATTATTGGCAGTGTTCTGATTCCAGGAATCAGCCTAGCAGGCCATCTCGGGGGAGCAGTTGGTGGAGCATTTCTAGCAATTATCTTTCCAGTTCGAGGAGAAAGACAGATGTATAGCGCTAGTCAGAGACTGGTAGCGTTAGTGTTGTTCGTAGGACTTGCAGTCTTACTTCTCTACAAGGGAATGGGGTTGTGAAGGTTTATAAGAATAGTTATGTAATAAAAAAGATAAGGCATTTTTGAACCTTATCTTTTTATGTTATTCCTTCTCAGCCAATTCTTTTCCCAGTTGGATGAGGTAACCTTTCAAGTCATCTTTGACTTGTGGGTGTTTGAGGGCGTAGTCAATAGATGTTTTCACAAAGCCAAACTTATCCCCAACGTCGTAACGAGCTCCTGTAAATTCACGGGCGAAAACACGTTGTGTTTTATTAAGCGTATCAATAGCGTCGGTAAGCTGGATTTCATTTCCAGCACCGGGAGCTTGATTTTCGAGGATTTCAAAAATTTCTGGTGTGAGCAGATAGCGTCCGATAATTGCCAAATCACTTGGAGCATCTTCTGGAGCTGGTTTTTCAACGAAAGTTTCGACACTGTAGAGACCATTAATCCCTTCACCCTGAGGAGCTATAACTCCATATGCTGAAACGTCTTCATGAGGGACAGGCATAACAGCAATTGTTGATGCGTGAGTTGTCTCGTAATCATTCATCAATTGTTTTGTCAAAGGTACAGCATGGTCATCTGTAATATCCATTAGGTCATCACCAAGCATGACAACGAAGGGCTCATTCCCTACAAAAGCTTTGGCTTGTAAGACAGCATCTCCAAGCCCACGAGGATGGCTTTGACGGATAAAGTGAAGGCGAATGCCAGTTGTTTCGTCTACCAATTTTAACAAGTCATGTTTGCCTTTTTCTTTGAGGTTGTACTCAAGCTCAAAGTTTGAGTCAAAGTGGTCTTCAATAGAACGTTTTGATTTACCAGTGACAACCAGAATATCTTCAATACCTGATTTAAGAGCTTCTTCTACGATAAATTGGATAGTTGGTTTGTCCACAATTGGCAACATCTCTTTAGCAAGTGCTTTGGTTGCTGGTAAAAATCGAGTTCCAAGTCCAGCGGCAGGGATGACTGCCTTTCTAACTTTTGATGTCATAAGAATCCTTTCTCTAGAGGGTTAAGACCACTCATTTTCTGCTTTAAATTCATTGTTCATGATGTCGTAAATGGCATCTTTAATATTGGTTCCGTGGTAAATAACTTGGTAAATGGCTTGTGTAATTGGCATATAGACTCCAAGTTCTTGCGCTAGTTCATAGGCTGCTCGAGTTGTTGAGATTCCTTCAATCACCATGCCCATATTGGCTTCGATATCAGCTAGAGATTCTCCACGACCAAGAGCATCTCCGGCTCTCCAGTTACGAGAGTGGATGGAGGTTCCCGTTACGATCAAGTCTCCTACACCGGATAAGCCACTATAGGTCAATGGACTGGCCCCAAGTGCTACTCCTAGGCGGGTAATTTCTGCCAAGCCTCGAGCGATGATGGCTGCCTTGGCATTGTCACCAAATCCCAAACCATGTAAAGCTCCAGCACCGACAGCAATAATATTTTTAAGAGCACCAGCAGTTTCAACTCCAATAACATCCGTATTGGTATAAAGTCGGAAGTAGTGATTACTAAAGAGTTCTTGAACGTATTGAGCTGTTTGTAAATCTTTAGAAGCAGCAGTGATTAAAGTCAGGTCACGTACAATGGTTTCTTCCGCATGACTAGGTCCTGAAACAACGACAATATCACTGCGGAGATGTTCAGGAATTTCTTCTTCAAGGATGGTTGACAATCGTTTATGGCTATCAGGTTCTAATCCCTTTGATGCGTGCATGATGATAGCCTTATGATCCAAGGTTTTTGCAACTTGTTGGGCAACAAGTCGTGTCACTTTTGTTGGGACAACAAACAAAATCGCATCCACATCTTTTAATGCCTCTGCTAAGTCAGTGTAGGCAATGATATTTTCATCTAGAACGACATCTTTAAAGTAGTGCTTGTTAGTATGATAGGTATTAATTTCATTGATTTGCTCGGGAAGATTTCCCCAAATACGTACCTCGTGTCCATTGTCATTTAAGACTTGTGAAAGGGCAGTTCCCCAAGAACCAGGCCCCAAGACGGCGACGGTTTGTTTTTCCATGTTTTCCTCCTTAATAGAGTCCTTTTCATTATTCTATCATATTCTAGAGGATTTTGCACTTGCATTACTGGGGAGTGGTGGCTTTGTTACTTGAAAAATACACAAAAACCGAGACGAAGGGACAAACTCTCAGTCTCGGTTTTTATATTCCTTAAAAGAATAGCTCGGTTTATTTCAATTGATCTGTAATGTCTTTTGACAGTAACATTCCCAGATGATAAGTTTTATTGATGTAAGCAATGACATCATTGATATTTTCAGTCGTGTGAATTTTCTCTTTGATATCAGTCCTAAATGTTTCATCCTTCAAAAGTTGTTCTTGGTAGAGCCTTTGAAGTCTCTCCTTCTCGTACTTATTGAGCAGAAAAAGGAACACCAAGCTAATTACAACGAGGATATAAGCATATTGGCTCATAGGAAATCTCCCTGTATGATAAAGAAGTAGTAGTGAATAAATCGATTTAGTGGATCTAAAATAGCAGAACAAGTCAGCAAAACTTGATAAGATTTTTGATAGGCCTCTAAACCTAATTACGTATAGGATTTGGTCTTAGTTATTTAGACTGCTTTACAATTAAGTAATTAAAAGATTGCGACATAAGTCTAACCAAATCTCCGACAGGATTTGGTCTTAATTACTTAGACTGCTTTTTAATCAAGTAACTTGAAGCTTACGACATGAACCAAACCAAATCGATATTATTTGGTTAGGTGAGTTAGTGAAGCAGTTAGCTAGTCCGCATATAAGCGTCTAGCGTCTAGCAATTAGGAGCTTTAGTTCCAATAACTTTAAGATTACGACGTTTTAGGACATAAATCGATCATATTTATGTTCTAAAACTAGTGAAGCGCCTAGCCAAAGTCCGAATAGGATTTGGCGTTAGTTACTTAGATTGCTCCGCAATCAAGTAACTTTGGCGATTTACATCTTCTCTGGTGCCTCCACACCCAGAAGACGAAGGGCTTCTTTGAGAACGACTGCGGTTGCGTAGCTAAGGGCTAGACGGCTGTTGCGTTCTGGACTTTCATCCAAGATACGTGTATGTGCATAATATTTGTTGAAAGCTTGAGCCAGGCTAATTGCAAATTTAGCAATGATAGAAGGTTCAAAGTTATCCGCAGCACGGTTGATAATACGTGGGAAATCTTGGATGAGTTTGATGATTTCCCAGCTTTCAGCATCATTCAAGCTATAGTTGCCAGCAGTTTCTGGTTTAAAGTCTGCTTTGCGTAAGATAGATTGAATACGAGCATAGGCATATTGAACGTAAGGTCCAGTTTCACCCTCGAAGGATACCATGGCCTCTAGGTCGAAGTCATATCCATTTGTACGGTCGGTCTTGAGGTCATAGAATTTAATGGCTCCAACCCCAACAGCATGCGCCACCTGGTCTTTGTTTTCTAGTTCGGGATTTTTAGCTTCGATTTGGGCCTTGGCACGGCTAACAGCCTCTGCAACAGTAGGTTCTAGCAAGATGACATTCCCTTTACGAGTAGAGAGTTTCTTCCCTTCTTTTGTAACCAAACCAAAAGGAACGTGAGTAATGTCTTCACTCCAGTCGTAGCCCATCTCTTGCAAGACAGCTTTGAGTTGTTTAAAGTGGGCAGATTGCTCTTGACCAACTACGTAGATAGATTTAGCAAATTGGTATTCGTTTTTACGGTAAAGGGCTGCAGCCAAGTCACGAGTGATATAGAGAGTTGCTCCATCAGATTTCTTGATGAGGGCTGGATGTTCAATTCCATATTTTTCAAGATTGACAACTTGGGCACCTTCTGACTCAACAAGAAGGCCTTTTTCAGAAAGAATGTCTACAACTGCATCCATCTTATCGTTGTAGAAGGCTTCTCCGTTATAGCTGTCAAATTCAACCTGCAATTCATTGTACAGGCGGTTAAATTCCACCAAACTTTCATCACGGAACCATTGCCAAAGAGCGAGAGCTTCCTCGTCGCCATTTTCAAGTTTACGGAACCATTCGCGTGCTTCTTCATCCAAGCTAGGGTCATTTTCAGCTTCAGCGTTGATGCGGACATAGAGTTTAAGAAGTTCGTCAATTGGATGAGCTTTTACAGCTTCTTCGTCGCCCCATTTTTTGTAGGCAACAATCAACATCCCAAACTGTTTACCCCAGTCTCCCAAATGGTTGACCTTGACTGTTTGATAACCGATTTTTTGGAAAATATGTGACAAGCTATCTCCGATAACAGTTGAGCGTAGGTGACCAATAGAAAATGGTTTAGCGATATTGGGACTAGACATGTCGATAACAACATTTTCTTGTTTACCAATATTTTGGTCAGCATAGTGTTCTTTTTCAGTGATAACAGCTTGCAATATTTGAGCAGAAATGGCAGATTTATCAAGGAAAAAGTTGACGTAAGGTCCTGTTGCGACAACCTTTTCAAAGGCTTGGCTGTTAATCTTTTCAGCCAGTTCAGCCGCAATCATTTGAGGTGCTTTACGTTCGACTTTTGCAAGTGAAAAAGCAGGGAAGGCGATGTCTCCCATTTCTGAGTTTTTAGGGGTTTCCAGTAAATTTAAAATAGCCTCTTGGTCCAGGCTATCAATGACGCTAGCCAATTCGCTAGCAATCAATTCTTTTGTATTCATTAAGAGCTCCTTTTTGGACTTTTCTACTATTTTATCACAATTTTAAAGAAAGAAGAAAAAATTTTTGAAATCTCCTGTTTTTTTGGTATAATATAGTTATAAAATTAGTTATAAATATGCATATAAGAGGATTTTATGAGAAAAAGAGATCGTCATCAGTTAATAAAAAAAATGATTACTGAGGAGAAATTAAGCACACAAAAAGAAATTCAAGATAGGTTGGAGGCGCACAATGTCTTTGTGACGCAGACAACCCTGTCTCGTGATTTGCGCGAAATCGGCTTGACCAAGGTCAAGAAAAATGATATGGTGTATTATGTACTAGCAAATGAGACAGAAAAGATTGATTTGGTGGAATTTTTGTCTCATCATTTAGAAGGTGTTGCAAGAGCAGAGTTTACCTTGGTGCTTCATACCAAACTGGGAGAAGCCTCTGTTTTGGCAAATATTGTAGATGCAAACAAGGATGAATGGATTTTAGGAACAGTTGCTGGTGCCAATACCTTATTGGTCATTTGTCGAGACCAGCACGTTGCCAAACTCATGGAAGATCGTTTGCTAGATCTGATGAAAGATAAGTAAGGTCTTGGGAGTTGCTCTCAAGACTTATTTTTGACAAGGAGATACGGAAAATGGCGACAGAAAAGCTATCACCCGGCATGCAACAGTATGTGGATATTAAAAAGCAATATCCAGATGCTTTTTTGCTCTTTCGGATGGGTGATTTTTATGAATTGTTTTATGAGGATGCGGTCAATGCTGCGCAGATTCTGGAAATTTCCTTAACGAGTCGCAACAAGAATGCGGACAATCCGATTCCTATGGCGGGGGTTCCTTATCATTCTGCCCAACAGTATATCGATGTGTTGATTGAGCAGGGTTATAAGGTAGCTATTGCAGAGCAGATGGAAGATCCTAAGCAAGCGGTTGGGGTTGTTAAACGAGAGGTTGTTCAGGTCATTACACCCGGGACAGTAGTCGATAGCACTAAGCCGGACAGTCAGAACAATTTCTTGGTTGCCGTAGATCGTGATGGTAGTCAGTTTGGGCTAGCTTATATGGATTTGGTGACTGGTGACTTTTATGTGACAGGTCTATTGGATTTCACGCTGGTTTGTGGGGAAATTCGTAATCTCAAGGCTCGAGAAGTGGTGCTGGGTTATGATTTGTCTGATGCAGAAGAACAGATTCTCAGTCGCCAGATGAATCTAGTGCTTTCCTATGAAAAAGAAGGCTTTGAGGACCTTCATTTACTGGATTCACGATTAGCAGCGGTGGAGCAAGCAGCCTCTAGTAAGCTGCTTCAGTATGTCCATCGAACCCAGATGCGGGAATTGAACCACCTCAAGCCTGTTATCCGCTATGAAATCAAAGATTTTTTGCAGATGGATTATGCGACCAAGGCTAGTCTGGATTTGGTTGAGAATGCTCGTTCAGGTAAGAAGCAAGGCAGTCTTTTCTGGCTTTTGGATGAAACCAAAACAGCTATGGGTATGCGGCTCTTGCGGTCTTGGATTCATCGCCCCCTGATTGATAAGGAACGAATCGTCCAACGCCAAGAAGTGGTGCAGGTCTTTCTCGACCATTTCTTTGAGCGTAGTGATTTGACAGACAGTCTCAAGGGTGTTTATGACATTGAGCGCTTGGCTAGTCGTGTTTCTTTTGGCAAAACCAATCCTAAGGATCTCTTGCAGCTAGCGACCACCTTGTCTAGTGTGCCACGGATTCGTGCGATTTTAGAAGGAATGGAGCAACCTGCTCTAGCTTATCTCATCGAACAACTGGATGGAATCCCTGAGTTGGAGAGTTTGATTAGCGCAGCGATTGCTCCTGAAGCTCCTCATGTGATTACAGATGGAGGAATTATCCGGACTGGCTTTGATGAGACCTTAGACAAGTACCGTCGCGTTCTCAGAGAAGGGACTAGTTGGATTGCTGAAATTGAGGCTAAGGAGCGAGAAAACTCTGGTATCAGCACGCTTAAGATTGACTACAATAAAAAGGATGGCTACTATTTCCATGTGACCAATTCGCAACTGGGAAATGTGCCTGCTCACTTTTTCCGCAAGGTGACGCTGAAAAACTCAGAACGCTTTGGAACCGAAGAATTAGCCCGTATCGAGGGAGATATGTTGGAGGCACGTGAGAAGTCAGCTAACCTAGAGTACGAAATTTTTATGCGTATTCGTGAAGAGGTCAGCAAGTACATCCAACGTTTACAAGCTCTAGCCCAAGGAATTGCGACAGTTGATGTCTTACAGAGTCTAGCAGTTGTGGCCGAAACCCAGCATTTGATTCGACCAGAGTTTGGAGATGATTCGCGAATTGATATCCAGAAAGGGCGCCATGCTGTCGTTGAAAAGGTTATGGGGGCTCAGACCTATATTCCAAATACGATTCAGATGGCAGAAGATACCAGTATTCAACTGATTACGGGGCCCAATATGAGCGGAAAGTCAACCTATATGCGTCAGTTAGCCATGACGGCGATAATGGCCCAGATGGGGTCTTATGTGCCAGCAGAAAGCGCCCATTTACCGATTTTTGATGCTATCTTTACCCGTATCGGAGCAGCAGATGACTTGGTTTCAGGTCAGTCAACCTTCATGGTGGAGATGATGGAGGCCAACAATGCCATTTCGCATGCGACCAAGAACTCTCTCATTCTCTTTGATGAATTGGGACGGGGAACTGCAACTTATGACGGGATGGCTCTTGCTCAGTCCATCATCGAATATATCCATGAGCACATCGGAGCTAAGACCCTCTTTGCGACCCACTACCATGAGTTGACTAGTCTGGAGTCTAGTTTACAACACTTGGTTAATGTCCACGTGGCAACTTTGGAGCAGGATGGGCAGGTCACCTTCCTTCACAAGATTGAACCAGGTCCAGCTGATAAATCCTATGGTATCCATGTTGCAAAGATTGCTGGCTTGCCAGCAGACCTTTTAGCAAGGGCGGATAAGATTTTGACTCAGTTAGAGAATCAAGGGACAGAAAGTCCTGCTCCAATGAGGCAAACAAGTGATGTCACAGAACAGATTTCACTCTTTGATACGACTGAAAAACATCCTATCCTAGCAGAATTAGCTAAGCTGGATGTTTACAATATGACACCTATGCAGGCTATGAATGTCTTGGTCGAGTTAAAACAGAAACTATAAAGAGAAAATTACTAGTCATTCTAGCTGTATCAAGGAGACTTCTTTGACAAGTTCCCACTTTTTTGCTAGAATAACATCACACAAACAGAATGAGAAGGAGCTGACGCATTGTCGCTCCCTTTTGTCTATTTTTTAAGGAGAAAGTATGCTGATTCAGAAAGTAAAAACCTACAAGTGGCAGGCCCTGGCTTCGCTTCTGATGACAGGCTTGATGGTTACTAGTTCACTTCTGCAACCGCGTTATCTACAGGAAGTGTTAGACGCCCTACTTGCTGGGAAATATGAAGCTATTTATAGTATCGGGGCTTGGTTGATTGGTGTGGCCTTGGTCGGTCTGGTTGCTGGTGGTCTCAATGTTGTCCTTGCAGCCTATATTGCCCAAGGAGTTTCATCCGATCTTCGGGAGGACGCCTTCCGTAAAATCCAAACCTTTTCTTATGCCAATATTGAACAATTTAATGCGGGAAATCTAGTCGTTCGCATGACAAATGATATCAACCAGATTCAAAATGTCGTCATGATGACCTTCCAAATTCTGTTCAGACTTCCTCTCTTGTTCATCGGTTCGTTTATCCTTGCGGTTCAAACTTTGCCCTCTCTGTGGTGGGTGATTGTTCTCATGGTGATCTTGATTTTTGGTTTGACTGCTGTCATGATGGGGATGATGGGGCCACGTTTTGCCAAGTTTCAAACCCTTCTTGAACGCATCAATGCTATCGCCAAGGAAAATCTGCGCGGTGTTCGTGTGGTCAAGTCCTTTGTCCAAGAAAAAGAGCAGTTTGCGAAGTTTACAGATGTCTCAGACGAGCTTCTTGGTCAAAACCTTTACATTGGTTATGCCTTTTCAGTAGTGGAACCCTTTATGATGTTGGTCGGCTATGGGGCGGTTTTCCTCTCTATTTGGCTAGTTGCAGGGATGGTTCAATCGGATCCATCGGTTGTTGGCTCCATTGCTTCCTTTGTTAATTACCTAAGCCAGATTATCTTTACTATTATTATGGTTGGATTTTTGGGAAATTCTGTCAGTCGTGCTATGATTTCTATGCGTCGTATTCGAGAAATTCTTGACGCAGAGCCAGCCATGACCTTCAAGGATGTCCCAGATGAAGACTTGGTCGGAAGTCTTAGCTTTGAAAATGTGACCTTTACCTATCCAATGGATAAGGAACCGATGTTGAAAGATGTGAGCTTTACTGTCGAACCTGGACAAATGGTTGGTGTCGTTGGAGCGACTGGTGCAGGAAAATCAACCTTGGCTCAATTGATTCCACGTCTCTTTGACCCACAGGAGGGTGCTATCAAAATTGGAGGCAAGGATATTCGAGAAGTGAGTGAAGGAACCCTGCGTAAAACAGTTTCTATCGTTCTCCAACGTGCCATTCTCTTTAGTGGAACGATTGCAGATAACTTGAGACAGGGTAAGGGAGATGCTACTTTATTTGAAATGGAGCGCGCAGCCAATATTGCTCAAGCCAGTGAATTCATTCATCGTATGGAGAAAACCTTTGAAAGTCCAGTTGAAGAAAGGGGAACCAACTTTTCAGGTGGGCAAAAACAAAGGATGTCGATTGCCCGTGGAATTGTCAGCAATCCACGTATTCTGATTTTTGACGATTCGACCTCAGCCTTGGATGCCAAGTCAGAGCGCCTGGTTCAGGAAGCCTTGAATAAGGACTTGAAGGGAACGACAACCATTATCATCGCTCAAAAGATTAGCTCGGTTGTTCATGCAGATAAAATCTTAGTACTGGATCAAGGACGATTGATTGGTCAAGGTACGCATGCAGACTTGGTTGCCAACAATTCCGTTTACCGTGAAATCTACGAAACACAGAAAGGAAAGGAGGAGTAACATGAAAACAGTTCAATTTTTTTGGAATTATTTTAAAGTCTATAAGCTATCATTTGTAGTTGTTATCCTGATGATTGTTCTGGCGACTCTTGCCCAAGCTCTCTTTCCGGTATTTTCTGGACAAGCGGTAACAGAGTTAGCTAATTTAGTTCAAGCTTATCAAAATGGCAATCCAGAACTTGTTTGGCAAAGCCTATCAGGAATCATGGTCAATCTTGGTCTGCTAGTTTTGGTTCTATTTATCTCCAGTGTGATATACATGTGTCTCATGACGCGCGTGATTGCAGAATCGACCAACGAGATGCGCAAAGGCCTCTTTGGCAAGCTTGCTCGGTTGACTGTTTCTTTCTTTGACCGCCGACAAGATGGCGATATCCTGTCTCGTTTTACCAGTGATTTGGATAATATCCTCCAAGCTTTTAACGAAAGCTTGATTCAGGTCATGAGCAATATTGTTTTATATATTGGTCTGATTCTCGTCATGTTTTCGAGAAATGTGACGCTGGCCCTCATCACCATTGCCAGCACACCAGTGGCCTTCCTTATGCTGATTTTTATTGTAAAAATGGCACGCAAATACACCAACCTCCAGCAAAAAGAGGTAGGGAAGCTCAACGCCTATATGGATGAGAGTATCTCAGGCCAAAAAGCCGTGATTGTGCAAGGAATTCAAGAGGATATGATGGCAGGATTTCTTGAACAAAATGAGCGCGTACGTAAGGCAACCTTTAAAGGAAGAATGTTCTCAGGAATTCTTTTCCCTGTTATGAATGGGATGAGCTTGGTTAACACAGCCATCGTCATCTTTGCTGGTTCAGCTGTACTTTTGAATGATAAGTCTATTGAAACTAGTACAGCCCTAGGTCTGATTGTTATGTTTGCCCAATTTTCACAGCAGTACTACCAGCCTATTATTCAAGTTGCGGCTAGTTGGGGAAGCCTTCAGTTAGCCTTTACAGGTGCTGAACGGATTCAGGAAATGTTTGACGCAGAGGAAGAAATCCGACCTGAAAAGGCTCCAATCTTCACTAAGTTGCAAGAAGGTGTTGAAATCAGTCATATTGATTTTTCATACTTGCCTTATAAACCTATTTTGAAAGATGTCAGCATTTCCGCTCCGAAAGGCCAGATGACAGCGGTTGTTGGTCCGACAGGTTCAGGGAAAACGACTATTATGAACCTTATCAATCGCTTTTATGATGTTGATGCTGGTGGTATTTATTTTGATGGGAAAGACATCCGTGACTATGACTTGGATAGTCTCAGAAGCAAGGTGGGGATTGTCTTGCAAGATTCGGTCTTGTTTAGCGGAACGATTCGAGACAATATCCGTTTCGGTGTACCAGATGCTAGTCAAGAAATGGTTGAGGCAGCAGCCAAAGCAACCCACATTCACGACTATATCGAAAGCTTGCCTGATAAGTACGATACCCTTATCGATGATGATCAAAGCATTTTCTCGACAGGACAAAAGCAATTGATTTCTATCGCTCGAACCCTGATGACAGATCCAGAAGTTCTCATTCTCGATGAAGCAACTTCAAACGTAGATACGGTGACAGAAAGCAAGATTCAGCATGCCATGGAGGCAGTTGTAGCAGGTAGAACCAGTTTTGTCATTGCCCATCGCTTGAAAACTATTCTCAATGCTGATCAGATTATTGTCCTCAAAGATGGAGAAGTCATTGAACGTGGTAACCACCATGAACTTTTGAAACTAGGTGGCTTCTATTCAGAACTCTATCACAATCAATTTGTTTTCGAATAAGAAAGAAGTTGTCCTATGTGGGCAGCTTTTTCTTGTCCATAAAAAATATTTATCACGGCCTTTAAAAAAACATATTAGACGAAAGGCATTTTGAGTGATATGATAGGACTATCGTTAATATTCGAAAGGAGAGGCATCATGGCTAGAACGGTTGTAGGAGTTGCTGCAAATCTATGTCCCGTAGACGCGGAAGGAAAAAACATTCATTCATCTGTATCTTGTAGATTCGCAGAGAGCATTCGTCAAGTCGGCGGTCTCCCTTTAGTCATTCCTGTTGGTGATGAGTCAGTCGTGCGCGATTATGTAGAAATGATTGACAAGCTTATCTTGACAGGTGGCCAAAATGTCCATCCTCAGTTTTATGGAGAGAAAAAGACCATCGAGAGCGATGATTACAATCTGGTCCGTGATGAATTTGAATTGGCACTCTTGAAGGAAGCTCTTCGTCAGAATAAACCAATTATGGCAATCTGTCGCGGTGTTCAACTTGTCAATGTTGCCTTTGGCGGCACCCTCAATCAAGAAATCGAAGGTCACTGGCAAGGCCTGCCTTTCGGAACATCTCATTCTATTGAGACAGTAGAAGGAAGCGTGGTGGCTAAGCTATTTGGAAAAGAAAGTCAAGTCAACTCCGTCCATCGTCAAAGCATTAAAGATTTGGCACCTAATTTCCGTGTAACTGCTATTGATCCAAGAGACCAGACCATCGAAGCGATTGAGTCTATCGATGAGCACCGCATTATCGGTTTGCAGTGGCATCCAGAGTTTCTGGTTAATGAAGAAGATGGCAATTTAGAACTATTTGAGTATTTATTGAATGAATTGTAACGACTGGGACATCTGGTCGTTCTTTATTTTATTTTTTCAAAATTTTTGGAATGTGGCATTTTTACGCAAACGTTTGAATTCTGATAAAAATTGGAGAAATTCGACAAAAAAACTTGAAAAAAACGAAGGTAAGCGTTATGATAGAAAAGAAGAAATATTGGAGGAATAACATGTCACATATTAAATTTGATTATTCAAAAGTTTTAGACAAATTTGTTGCACCACATGAAGTGGAATACATGCAAGCACAAGTAACAGCAGCAGATGAATTGATCCGTAAAGGAACTGGTGCTGGTAGCGACTTCTTGGGATGGTTGGACCTTCCTGAAAACTACGACCTCGAAGAATTTGACCGCATCTTGAAAGCTGCTGAGCAAATCAAGTCAGACAGCGATGTTTTGGTTGTAATCGGTATCGGTGGATCTTACCTTGGTGCCAAAGCAGCAATCGATTTCTTGAATCACCACTTTGCAAACTTGCAAACAAAAGAAGAACGTAAAGCTCCACAGATCCTTTACGCAGGAAACTCAATCTCATCTACTTACCTTGCTGACTTGGTAGAGTACGTAGCTGACAAAGACTTCTCAGTAAACGTGATTTCTAAATCAGGTACAACAACTGAACCAGCGATCGCTTTCCGTGTTTTCAAAGAACTCTTGGTTAAGAAATACGGTCAAGAAGAAGCAAACAAACGTATCTATGCAACAACTGACCGCCAAAAAGGTGCTGTTAAGGTTGAAGCAGACGCTAACGGTTGGGAAACATTTGTTGTTCCAGATGATATCGGTGGACGCTTCTCAGTATTGACAGCCGTTGGTTTGCTTCCAATCGCAGCATCAGGAGCTGACATCAAAGCCCTTATGGAAGGTGCGAATGCAGCTCGCAAAGACTACACTTCAGATAAAATCTCTGAAAACGAAGCTTACCAATACGCAGCAGTTCGTAACATCCTTTACCGTAAAGGTTATGCAACTGAGATCTTGGTAAATTACGAGCCATCACTTCAATACTTCTCAGAGTGGTGGAAACAATTGGCTGGTGAATCAGAAGGAAAAGACCAAAAAGGTATCTACCCAACTTCAGCCAACTTCTCAACTGACTTGCACTCACTTGGTCAATTTATCCAAGAAGGAACTCGTATCATGTTTGAAACAGTTGTCCGTGTTGACAAACCTCGTAAAAACGTGATTATCCCTAGCTTGGAAGAAGACCTTGATGGACTTGGTTACCTTCAAGGAAAAGACGTTGACTTTGTAAACAAAAAAGCAACTGATGGTGTTCTTCTTGCCCACACAGATGGTGATGTACCAAACATGTACGTGACTCTTCCAGAGCAAGACGCTTTCACTCTTGGTTATACAATCTACTTCTTCGAATTGGCTATCGCTCTTTCAGGTTACTTGAATGCTATCAACCCATTTGACCAACCAGGTGTTGAAGCTTACAAACGTAACATGTTTGCCCTTCTTGGAAAACCAGGATTTGAAGAATTGAGCAAAGAACTTAACGCACGTCTATAATAGAAGAAAAGAGTGGTTTGTCCACTCTTTTTACTCTCTTTATCCATAGAAATTGGACTCAGCCAAGACTTGTGATATAATATAGAGAGCAAAAAGGCAGACGCCTAGAGACTTTATAGGAGAAACTATGTCAAAAGATATCCGCGTACGTTACGCACCAAGTCCAACAGGACTACTACACATCGGGAATGCCCGTACAGCATTGTTCAACTACCTTTACGCACGTCATCATGGTGGAACTTTTATTATCCGTATCGAAGATACTGACCGTAAACGCCATGTCGAAGATGGTGAACGTTCACAACTTGAAAACCTTCGTTGGTTAGGTATGGATTGGGATGAAAGCCCAGAAACACATGAAAATTACCGCCAGTCTGAGCGTTTGGACTTGTATCAAAAATACATCGACCAACTGTTAGCTGAAGGAAAAGCCTACAAATCTTACGTTACAGAAGAAGAGTTGGCAGCTGAACGCGAACGCCAAGAAGCAGCTGGCGAAACACCACGCTACATCAATGAATACCTTGGTATGAGTGAAGAAGAAAAAGCAGCTTACATCGCAGAACGTGAAGCAGCTGGTATCATCCCAACTGTTCGTTTGGCTGTCAATGAGTCAGGTATCTACAAGTGGCATGATATGGTCAAAGGTGATATCGAATTTGAAGGTGGCAATATCGGTGGTGACTGGGTTATCCAAAAGAAAGACGGTTATCCAACTTACAACTTTGCTGTTGTCATCGATGACCATGATATGCAAATTTCTCACGTAATCCGTGGAGACGATCACATTGCTAATACACCAAAACAGCTCATGGTTTATGAAGCACTTGGTTGGGAAGCTCCAGAGTTTGGTCACATGACCTTGATTATCAACTCTGAAACTGGGAAAAAATTGTCTAAACGTGATACTAACACCCTTCAGTTTATCGAAGACTACCGTAAAAAAGGTTATTTACCAGAAGCAGTCTTTAACTTTATTGCTCTTCTTGGTTGGAACCCAGGTGGCGAAGATGAGATTTTCTCTCGTGAAGAATTGATTAAACTTTTCGATGAAAACCGCCTCAGCAAGTCTCCAGCAGCCTTTGACCAGAAAAAACTAGACTGGATGAGCAATGATTATATCAAGAATGCAGACCTAGAAACTATCTTTGAAATGGCAAAACCATTCCTAGAAGAAGCAGGTCGATTGACTGACAAGGCTGAAAAATTAGTTGAGCTCTATAAACCACAAATGAAATCAGTAGATGAGATTATCCCATTGACAGATCTCTTCTTCTCAGATTTCCCAGAATTGACAGAAGCAGAGCGCGAAGTCATGGCGGGTGAAACAGTCCCAACAGTTCTTGAAGCCTTCAAAGCAAAACTTGAAGCAATGACAGATGATGAGTTTGTGACAGAAAATATCTTCCCACAAATTAAAGCAGTCCAAAAAGAAACAGGTATTAAAGGTAAAAATCTTTTCATGCCTATTCGTGTCGCTGTTTCAGGTGAAATGCATGGACCAGAATTGCCAGATACTATCTTCTTGTTAGGCCGTGAAAAATCAATCCAACATATCGAAAATATGTTAAAGGAAATCTCTAAGTAAGAAGGATACAATAATGGACATCTGGGAAAAGATGTACGAAGAAGCACAGAAATTGTATAATCCACATGAAGTATCTGATTTTGTTTATGCTAATCATGTCGTTGCCGCAGTAGAAGCAGAAGATGGACAACTATTTACAGGATTCTGTATGGAGGGAACCTGTGGTGTTTTCCATCTCTGCGCAGAGCGGGCAGCACTCTTCAATATGTACCAATTCTCGGGACAAACTAAAGTTAAAAAAGTCTTAGCTTTTCGAGACAAACCACCTTATGGTGGAAGTTCAGCCATGCCTTGCGGTGCCTGTAGAGAATTCCTTTTAGAGCTTAATGCTGAAAATAAAGATGCAGAATTCATGATGGACTACGATAGAAGAAAGACAGTGAAAGTCGCAGAACTAATCCCATATTGGTGGGGAGAAGAACGTGCTTCCAAGTTTAATAATCAATAGAAGAGTCAGTATAATGTTGACTCTTTTTACTTAATTTGAAAAAAAGTTTCAAAAAAGTGTTGACAAAGTTTGAAAAGCCAGTATAATAGTAAGAGTTGAAAATAACAGCTCAGGTCCGTTGGTCAAGGGGTTAAGACACCGCCTTTTCACGGCGGTA